>CAZSKH010000339.1:0-2478 GCA_964607395.1 uncultured Algimonas sp. | reverse complement strand
GACCAACCCTCCGTTATATCTTGAACCTAAAGCGCTCATCATTCAGAGAATTCCAACTGCGCGATAATGAGATCACGCGAAGAATATTTGGAGAGATAACATGGAATATATTATTGGCTTAGTCGGGCTTGTCCTTTGGGTTTGGGCAATTTTGAAAATCGTCGGCTCCTCCGCCTCCGGAATGTCGAAGCTGCTTTGGATTTTATTGGTTATCGTTCTGCCATTCATTGGCTTTATCATCTGGTTTTTTGCCGGACCGAAATAGACAAAAATTATATTCGATTCTAAATCTCAATCCGGGGCGCTCCCCCGGATGATGGCCGTGACTTTTTCCAAATAGATTTGCGTCCTTGCGTCCTCCACGACATCTGAAATCGCCTGTTCGGTGAAATCGGTTAGGCGGAGAATATCTTTCTGCGTGAACTCGATATCGCCGCAGATGAATTGGAATGTTTCATTTTCCATCATCCACATATCGAGCGATTTTCGCGAGCCCATATGATGCAGCACCGGGTTGATAACTGAGACAGTTTTGGCCGATTTAAACTGGGTCTTCACCTCTTTTTCCGCGCGCCGGATCTGCTGCGCGATATCCATATTGGTCGCGGTTTCGCTCACGACTTTTAGCCCATATTTTGAAACGAGTAATCCAATCGACGGCACGGCGGCCTTCATTGCCACGGCTGCCCCCGCGAGGGGATTTGCCAAAGCAACCAACCCCCCAAGCAGCAACACCCCGCCAAAAACCTTGCCGTCAACCTTATCAATTTCATCGATAAGCGAGTCCAGATTGGAGGACACGAAATTAGACGACACGGCGTCGGCGCTCGCCCGCTCCCGCGCATCTTTAATCACAATATGCTTGAGCATCGGCAATGCACCTTCGCTTGGCAGATGCAACAAACGCCGTTTTTCCAAATCATTTATGGGTGGGACGCCTTCGGGCAAGCTGCGCATAACATAGAGCGAATAGCCATCCTCCGAGGTTTTATCAGGGATAAGAAAATAGTGCTTCTCATCAAATTGGGCATGGTCGTAAAATTTCGATGTCGCCGTTGCACCAAAAAACGGGATGCCGCCTAGGCTGCTTTTCAGAACCCCAACGCCGGTATCAAATGTTCCGGTCACCTTATCAAATGCGTCGCCAACCCCGGAGAGAAGGGTTTCCCCCAAACCCATGGCCGGGTTTAGGACCGCATCGATTTTCGGCACTTTAATCTTTGATAGAATCTTTTTCATATCGGCCCCTCACCGCGTCCCCTTAGATCATACATAAGCGCATCCTGCGAAATTCCAAGATGATGGTTTATCTTCCTGCGCTACGCGGCTATCCGTCGTGCATGTTTACCCGCGATGAATTTTTGTCAAAAATGCACGTTGAAGAGATCGACACGCTCCTCTTTCGGGGGGAAGCTTTGGAGATGGGCCTGCCGCGTGTCTTTGGCGGGCAAGTCGTCGGACAAGCTCTGAACGCGGCCGTCCGCACGGTCGAGCCAGAGCGCAAGCCGCATTCTCTACATTCTTATTTTCTGCGTCCCGGTGATTTGTCGCGGCCCATTATTTACGAAGTTGATCCTATCCGAAATGGCCGAAGTTTTTCCACGCGCCGCGTCGTCGGCAAGCAACGCGGCGAAGCGATTTTCAACGCCTCGATCAGTTTTCAAATTGTCGAGGACGGCTTGGAGCATCAATTCGATTTCCCTGAGAACATTCAGCATTACAGCGAACTGGAGAATGATTATAACCGCGCGGCAGAAGTCGGCGCGCTCATGGGTATCTCCGAAGCTGAATTTCGTAGCTATTATCTGACATTCGGAACCGATATTTTGGACATGCGAACGCCCGGTTTGGAGACCTCCATTTTGCCCGGGGAGTTTGAGCCCCGATACGGATTTTGGTTTAAATTTAATAACGGCATTGGGGATGATCCAATAACGCATCGAACCCTCTTGGCCTTTATCTCGGACAAGGCCCTGATGAGCACGGCCATCCGCCCTCATCCCGTTAATTTCAGAACCCATAAAATTATTGGCGCAAGCTTGGATCATGCAATGTGGTTCCATGAAGAAATCCGCGTCAATCAATGGATCTATTATCATTTGGATAGCCCCCGATCCGCCAGATCGCGCGGCTTTAATCGCGGCAGTTTTTACACAGAAGACGGACGCCTGATTTGCTCCACAGCTCAAGAAGGCCTCATGCGTGTCGTGGGTGAGCGCGAGACATAGGGTTACGCTTGCAGCCCATCTCAGGAACTGCCGCAGCATTCAAAAAGCAGGACTTGCCCGCAGAGCTATCTTCCCGATGGAATACCAAAGGGTAGAAAAATATTTTACGCGAAGATGAGGCACATATCCGATACCGAAAACGCTTTCGCGCTTTCAATGTCTTCCCATTCGGTTGCTAATCGAATGGACTGCGCCGACTCTGCGGCAATGGTTTTTGAAGAAGCGGCCCGTCTGTCCTACGAGTTGAGGC
>CAZSKH010000338.1:0-2494 GCA_964607395.1 uncultured Algimonas sp. | reverse complement strand
CCGACGAGTGGTTTATCTTAACTACCCCTGATGGGGACGCCGATACCGCCGCGCGTCTGGAAAAGCTAGCGGAGAAGGCGCTCACGAGCATAACGGATATATCGCACAGAAATGTGGCTTTTTTGCTAGAGGGAGAAGGTGCCACGACCATCCTTAATGTCGGGTGTCCCTTGGATTTATCATTATCCACTTTCCCCGTAGGAAAATCTACGCGAAGCATATTTGAAAACGCTCCAGTAATTATAATTCGCACCGCAAAAGACATTTTTCATGTTGAGTGTTGGCGCTCCTTCGCGCCTTATCTTTGGACATTCTTTGAGACGATTGCAGCAGAGCATGCCGCTAAATAAATTTACCGATGGAAGCGTCAAAGATGCTTAAAATTTTTAACAACGCTCAAATTGAGTCTCGTAGGAATCTTGTTGCTGTCGGCAGAGATCAGATATTGATTAAAGGCTTACGTTTAAAAGCATCGATTGGCATTTTCCCTGAGGAATATGAACGAAAGCAAGATATACAAATCGACTTGGTTATGGATATCAACGTCCTAAATGACGTGGACGAGTATGATAAAAGTAACATCCTGCGCTACGATCACGTCGTGGCAGATATTACTAAACTTATCGCGGAGTCTCACTTTGAATTGGTCGAAACCCTCGCTGAGACGATTGCGGAGGCCTGTTTTCTCTATGAGACATTGGAGCAGGTTGATATAACCGTTTTGAAACTCGAGGCGATTGAGGAAACGACGAGCGTTGGCGTAAGGCTGCAGCGGCGGTCTTCATAACAAAGGTTTGAAAATCAGGGGCTTTTGTAACTTATTTTGCTCATATAGCGGCATGTTTTTATGAAGAAAATCTGTCTCACAAACAGTCCTGACGCTGGATTAATATTGACTATAACGGAAACTGAATTTAGCGCCTAACAGGTTAGTAAGTGTCTTTCGCTTGAGTGTTTTATTCTGAATAATCACTCTGGTGAAGTTGCAATTTATCAGCAAAGAGAGAACGATATCGCAACCCTTCTAAATACTGTCGAAGACAAATTCTCTAGAGATGTCTCACGATCATACGGCGATAAGCCTGAAAACCTCCTTGAAATTTTGCATGATGTTCAAGGTAAAAAAGGGTATTTGTCAGATGAAGCTCTCCGCACAATCGCGGATGCCTTAAACATTTCGCGCGCCGAAGTTCACGGCGTGGTCAGCTTCTATCATGATTATAAACGTGAGAAACAAGCAAAGCAGACCATCAAGATTTGTCGCGCCGAAGCCTGTCAGGCTTTAGGGGCGGATGAGTTGATCGAAGACGCTGAAAAGGCTTTTGGCGTGAAGTTGGATAAAGGCGGAACTGAGGTAGGGCTAGAAGCCGCGTATTGCCTCGGGAATTGTGCCCTAAGTCCCGCGGTTATGATTGATGATAATCTTTATGGTCGTGTTGATGTTTCAAAACTCAAGACACTTTCGGCGAAACATAAAGAACTGTCCCGAATGATTGGGCCAAAGATATGAGCACAAAAGTTTACATTCCCTGCGACGCGGCTGCGCTATCCATGGGGGCTGACGAGGTTGCGGAAGCTATCGCCGAACTTGGTGGATCAGACGTTCAAATTATTCGTAATGGGTCGAGAGGCATGTTGTGGCTCGAGCCTTTGGTTGAAGTTGAAACGAGCCATGGTCGCGTAGCTTACGGCCCAGTCGAGGTTGGTGATGTTGCGGCGTTGTTCGAGGCTGACTTTCTTAAAGGCGAAGACCATGCCTTAGGCCATGGCCTCACAGAAGAGATTCCCTATTTCGCAAAGCAAGAAAGACTGACCTTTCGTCGTGTTGGGGTGATAGATCCTACTGACCTAACGGATTACGAAACACATGGCGGCTTGGTTGGATTGAAGGCCGCTTTAGCCATCTCTCCGGAAGACATCGTTGATATTGTTTCCAGCTCAGGACTTCGCGGACGTGGCGGAGCCGGTTTCCCAACGGGTATCAAATGGAAAACGGCGAATGCGCAGCCTGAAGGTCAGAAATATATTTGCGCCAATGCCGATGAGGGGGATAGCGGAACTTTTGCAGATCGTATGCTGATGGAGGGAGATCCATACTCTCTCATTGAAGGCATGATCATTGGCGCGCGCGCAATCGGCGCCGATACTGGTTATGTCTATATCCGCTCAGAATATCCGCACGCGATCAAAACAATGCGGCGTGCCATTGGAATTATGGAAGATGCTGGATGGCTGGGGCAAGACATCAAGGGAAGCGGCACAGATTTTAATCTGCATGTTCGCATTGGGGCTGGAGCCTACATTTGCGGCGAAGAAAGCTCCATGTTGGAAAGCCTCGAAGGTAAGCGTGGGCAAGTTAAAGTTAAGCCCCCAATCCCGGCAATCAGTGGATTGTTTGGCAAACCAACCATTGTGAATAATGTTCTTACACTTGGGTCTGTGCCGTTTATTTTGGCGAATGGTGCGAAGGCTTACGCCGATTTTGGTCAGGGTC
>CAZSKH010000337.1:0-2509 GCA_964607395.1 uncultured Algimonas sp. | reverse complement strand
GCCGCGCGGCTCATCAGGTTCGCGGTGGCGGGGGCGACGATAATCATTTCTGCGGAACGCGACAGCTCGATATGGCCCATATCGGCCTGTGCATCCAACTCCCAAAGATCGGTGAAAACGGGTTTCCCAGACAGCGCCCCGGCAGAGAGCGGCGTGACAAATTCTGCCCCGCCTTTGGTCAAAATAACCTGAGTCTCAATCCCGCGCCGCGCCAGCTCGCGGATAAGCAGAAGCGATTTATAAGCGGCAATCCCGCCGCCAATAATAAGTAAGACCCGATGGTTCATGGGCGGGAGTTTAGGCGGGCGTGAATAGAAGTGCAAAGCTTAAAGGCCGTCCCTTTTCTTTCTATTCTGACTAATTCATGTCCCGCCAATCTTAAACTCTGAGTCGAATTTTACACCAGCCACGTCACATGCTCGTTGCAACCACGCGGCTACCTCTTGGCTGCTATTGTTGGTTCCCACCCACCAATCGTCTATCAAAATCTCACTATTGTTTTCAGCCAAGTCATCTCTGCCTTTTCGGAAAAGTTCATATCTATTTTTCGAAACGATCCGCTTGCTGCGAGGTCGAATTTTGTGAAGCTCTTTGAGAGTTCCTGGGAATTTTTCTTCCAAATATATGAGGCCCATTTTTAGTAATTGCTTGTTAGACTTGCAAAAAACTTTCTCTCCATCGTGTTCAAAAAAGCGTTTGCCAGTTGTTCTGGTGCTTGAGGGTTGTGAGGAGTGTTCTCTTTTAAAGTCTTGGATACTTCTGCTTCTGGAAAACCGTTCCGTCGTTAAGTCGAAGGACCCAATTTTCTCTAGCTGCTTTCCTAAACCTGTCAGTTGCCCGTTTCCCTCGATGCCGCACAAAAACACACCTTGGCTTTCAGCCTCTGAAACCATTGCTCTTAATCTGTCTGTAGTAACAAACGCTGCCATTTTAAACTCCATTTAGATAACTATTTCGCATCTTTAACTTAACTTATAAGGTAAGTCAAGGCAAGTTTGAGTGCTCTGGTAGGGAGGTGGAAGGTATAGATGGTGTATTCCTAGATTGGCAAAATGGCCTATTGGATGACACCAGAGTGCGACCCCTTTCAGCGGGTGGGCTTTGCCTGTTGAATATGACATGCAGCCCACATGCAAACCGTAATTTTCGACATTGATGGCACATTGGCCGATATTTCGCATCGCCGTCCGTATCTGGACGGGGCGCGTCCGGATTGGGCTCGGTTTAATGCGGCTATGGGGGAGGACACGCCGAACCAGCCTATTGTGGATTTATACCGAACGCTTTGGGCCAGCGGGGTCTATGATCTACAAATTGTGACGGGGCGCAATGAATCCTTTCGCAAAGTTACCGAGACGTGGCTGACGTGGAACGAGATTGAATTTAACCGTGTGCTCATGCGCGCAGATAAAGACAATCGCCCCGATAATATTATCAAGGGTGAGATTTTGGAGCAGCTCCGCAGCGAGGGCCGCGATATCGCTTTTGCCGTGGATGACCGGCAGCAAGTCGTCGATATGTGGCGGGCCAATGGCGTGACCTGTTTGCAATGTGATGTGGGCGATTTTTAGGAATAGCCGCAGAAACAATCTCCTAGCATTTTGCGGCGCCGAGCACGGGTCCGACATCGCTGGACAAGGATTGCACCAACACAGCGCAGGTTTCGCCACTACCGACAGAAGGTATCTCATATTGGGTTGCGGCGGCGCCTGTTGTCCCGAGGACTTCGGTGCTTAAGACGATATTTTTTCCGTGTAATTTGCGGCCTTTATTCTCGCCGCCTTTCACATCGGTTTGATGTTGTTTCAGGAGGCGGATGAAAAAGACTTCAAGCTCGGTGTCGCTTGCGCCGATTGTCACGCCGTTATTTTCGATTTGGACAGATACAGGCAGCGTCTTCGCCGCATCGATAAGGGCGGAGACATCACTGCGATTATTGCCGACGCCCTCGGTCTGTCCGTTGATAATCGCTTGGGGTGTATAGACGCCCCGCGTGCCGCGTAAGGCTTGATTATAGGCGCGCTGGCGCGCGGTGAATGTTTTGTCAGAATAGGGGTCTTTCCATTTAGACCCGCCGTGGATTAATGTGTCCCAGTAATCCACATGCCATTCTAGTGTCAGCAGATCATCGCGGTCCGCGAGGTCTGAGAATAAGGCTTCCGCAGGCGGGCAGGAGGAGCAGCTTTGCGAAGTGAAAAGTTCGGCAACGACCAAAGGCGCGCCGCCTTGCGCTTCGGCTGTTTCGGGCATGGACGTGAAGAGAGCGGCCCCGGCCACAGAGACGGCGAGGGCGGAAAGAACACAGCGTTTTATCATGGTAAATCCTTAAGTTGCCACGAGTTTTTCACGCCGCCCCATCACGCGCAAATCTATTTATTGTGAGCGTCTGGTGAGGTCAGGGCGCGCTAAAAACTGACGCGCCTTGAGAATTTGGGTCATTTCGTGATAGGGTCGCGGTGAGGGAGAGACTTATGAGTGTAAAAATCATGTTGGCCGACAAAGGCAACGA
>CAZSKH010000336.1:0-2509 GCA_964607395.1 uncultured Algimonas sp. | reverse complement strand
TGGCGTAATATTTTTCGGCTATATCCAATTGCGCGCAGGCGGCTTTGTGCAAGGCGGGCCAATTCGCGCGGTCCATTTGATCCCCAGCATCCACAGGCGCGCCTGCTGCCAAAAGCAAGTCTCGCGGCACAAACACGCGGTCGGCTTTGGCATCATCAATCACGTCGCGTGCAATGTTGGTGAGCTGAAACGCGAGCCCCAAATCACTGGCTCTGTCGAGTGTCGCAGCATCGCGTACGCCCATGATGTTCGCCATCATAACGCCGACGACGCCCGCAACGTGGTAAGAATAATCCAGAATATCATCCACAGAGTTATACACACGCGCTTCGGCATCCATCTCAAACCCTTTGAGCAAATCCATCGGGTGTCGGTGGTCGATTTCGTGGGTTTTCACAACGCGGGCTAGTCCCGCAAAAACAGGATCATCCGTTGGTTCGCCCAAGAGCGCTGCGCGCGTTTTTGCACGCAGCATTTCAAGCCGCTCGCCCTGCCCAACCTTGTAATCCGCAATCTGGCCGTGGCCCATTTCCTGCCCGTCAATCACATCATCGCAATAGCGGCACCACGCATAAAGCATCGCCGCATCATCGCGCAGGGCTGGCGGTAAAATGCGACTCGCCAGTGCAAAAGACTTCGAGCCCTTTTTGATTGAAGCGTTCCCATGTGCGGCGACAGAATCCATGCCGTATCGATAGGTGGGCGGCCCCTTCAAGGAAAGGAATTTCCAGCGTTAGAATGGATCAGAATATTTCGTGTCCGTGTAAACGCTTGTCCCTGACAAGGTTCTCAAAAACGCAGCCAGTTGCTGTCTCTGCGCCTGATCTAAATTCAACCGCTCTACCTCCCCGGTCTCATCGAAGAGGAGCGGATCAATTGTCGCAAGGAACTCCTCGCGCGCAGCGGCCTCAGTTGGGACAGGGATGCGATTATAGTGATTGATGACGTCCATTAAGCGCGGCTGAGACCCATCATGCATAAAGGGTCCATTGGATTCGCCATTCGGCCCAACCATATCTCTCAAAGATGGAGATCTGTGGTTCGTAAAGTCAAACTCACCCGGGGTGCCCGCCACGGCAACGACGCCATTATGCAAGCTAAGTGGACTAATATCGAACTCAGGGGCCAAGTGACATCTCTGGCACCCCGCGCCGCCGTCGACAGGGCCGTCCAAGAATAGGACTTTTCCCAAATTCTCGTCTGCCGTGAAATTTGGAAAATCGACAAAATCATCGGCAACCTGCGCCCGGCCCGCATCATATTTCGAATCGAAGGACCATATGCTTTTGGTGAATTGCGCCAAAGCCAGTTGCAGCCGCTCTTCGGTGACCTCCGCGTCGCCATATACGAAAGTGAACAGCTCTTCGTAATATTCAATCGCTTCCAGTTTGGTGAATAAATCCTCCAAGGTTGGCCGGCCATTTTCGCCGCTAAACCCATGCTCGACATGGGATATGATAGGCTGGCTTGTTTGATCTTCCAAACTGGTGGCGCGGTTATCCCAGAAGTAATTCGTCGCATCCGTGAATTGGGTATTGATCAACCGCATGGAATGACGCTCCGTCAACGCCCCATCGACGCCGGTACTTTGGACGGCTAGATCGCTAAACCCTGTTTCTTGGACATGGCAGCTGGAGCACGAGATCGTATCATCGACGGATAATGCGGTGTCATAAAACAGAACCCGGCCCAATGTTGCGCCTGCATCCGTGATCGCATTGCCGTTTTCACTTAGTTTCGTGATGTAATCTGGCACAATCTGATTTTCGTAATTTTCGAGATTATCAAGATCAACACGGCCCGCAAATTGCGAAATGACGGCGTTTTGATCTGTTCCGGCCGGGGAAATGATGATGTGAAATTCATCGCTGGCGCTGCCACCTTGCCCGTCACTGGCGGTGACCGTTACGGTGACTATGCCGTCGAGCGTTGGCGTGCCAGAAATCACACCCGCAGTGTCCGACAGCCCATGATTTGAAGGTGAGTATGAAACCGTATATGTCAGTGCGTCATTGTCAGCGTCCGAAAATGTCCCGCCGCCTTGCGTCGCATCATAAGTGAAAGCCACGCCGACCATGGCCGAAATATCATCATTCACAACAGATACGATTGGAGCAGTATTGGTCCTGGGCATTAACGCGGAGGCCGGCACAGACACAGACGGTGCCGAACCACCGCCACAGGCCGTCAAAAGGAGTGACGTAGCGACGCCCACAAAGAATAAGTTTCTCATTTAATTCGCTGGTCCCGTTCCCATTCGCTCTCACCTTACACCAGACCTCTCACGAAACCGTTACCAGTGACGAAATAGTAAGTTGGAGCTTAAATTCGCAATATTTGGAGGGGGGCTGACGGCCTCCTGACCTTACTCGGAGCGTTTGATCCCCTTTTCAGACAGGATTGAGAAACCTAATTGGATCATATTTTCAATCTCTTATAAAAAAATTGAAAAATTACATCCGCACATCCCCTTTTATCCCGCATATTTAACTCGTTCTTTCAGACATAG
>CAZSKH010000335.1:0-2520 GCA_964607395.1 uncultured Algimonas sp. | reverse complement strand
AAGGCGGCGAAGCCCTGCTCGGCAATGGCGATATGCTCTTTGCCGGTACAGGCCGTCCGCGCCGTTTCCACGGACCCTTTGTGACCGACGGCGAAGTCGAACGCATTGCTGGATTTATGAAAGCCCAAGGCGCGCCGTCCTATCTGGAAGACATCACGACTGAGCGCGAAGAAGGTCCAAGCGACGCCAAACTCGCAGGCGGCGGCAGTGAAGGCGGCTCTCTCTTTGATCAAGCCGTCGCGATTGTCGCGCGCGACCGCAAAGCCTCGACAAGCTACATCCAACGCAAACTCTCCATCGGCTATAACCGTGCCGCAGACCTGATCGAGCGGATGGAAGGCGAAGGCATGATCGGTGCGGCGGGTTCAGGCGGCAAACGCGAGATTTTCCTGCCCGAAGAAGAAGCGTTTTAGCTGAGTCCAGCTTCTCGCGCGGCGCGTTTTTTCTTGTTTGACCGCATGACCAATAAAACCGTCAAGATGACGATACCTAAGAAAAATAATCCGACAAATTTACCAATCTTTGCCGCAGTTTCCCAAACTATTCTTATGGGAGAGCTCTCAAATTTCTCCACAGTTATGTTCGTCAACACGCAGCACACCCCATCCGCGCCAAGGGCATATTGCCCCGTCACGGTCATGAAGCCACCCTCCGTTTGAATTTCTGTGACCAGATTTATATCTCGGCTTTTCCCTGCTCCGGAGCTGATAGACGTAGCACTGTTCACGCCCACATAATCACGGCGAATTTCCTTACCGTTCGAGACACGGTCTAAAATCCCTTTCAAGTTTTGCTGAACATCAGGGTCATTGCTGTCCAATTTGAATGCTGTCTCAATGCGCGAGGTATCTTTGGCCAAAAGACGGTCAATATGGGCGTTATGGTCGGCGCGAACATCTTCAGGTACGGTTTTTTCCACCATGCCCTGAATGGAGCAGGCGGAGAGAAAAATACTCGCTATAATTAGATAAATGAGTCTCATTTTTAGCTTCCTCTTTAAACGCCCGCAAAGGGCTCATCGACGCTATGACTCGGCTCGGTAAACCACTTCGGCCCATCCTCGCTCATATAAAAATGATCCTCTAACCGCACGCCAAATTCGCCATAGAGGCAAATCATAGGCTCATTCGAGAAGCACATGCCGGGGACCAGCGGCGTATCATCGCCCCAGTTGAGATAGGGCCATTCGTGGATGTCTAATCCAATGCCGTGACCCGTGCGATGCGGCAGGCCCGGGGTTTCATAGCCCGGTCCAAATCCCCTCGCCTCTAATTCTACGCGTGCCGCCAAATCCACGTCACCACAGCGCGTTCCGATTTGCGCGGCCTCAAAAGCTTTCGCTTGTGCGGCTTTCTCCGCGTCCCAGACCTCGCGTTGTTTTTCTGTCGGATTGCCGAAAACATAGCTGCGCGTGATGTCGGAGATATAATCATGTAGCTGACAGCCCGTATCAATCAGGACCATATCGCCAAATTCGAGGGCTTTCGGGTTTTTGACGCCATGCGGGAAAGAGCTGTCGGGGCCAAAGAGCACAATCTTAAAATAGCTTCCCGCAGGCGCGCCGACTTTGCGGTGGGCGGCGTCCAGAAATGCGCCGACCTCTACCGTTGTAATACCCTCATGCAGCATAGAGGCTGTGGCTTTATGCACGGCTAACGTCATCTCTTTGGCGCGCGTCATCAGGACGAGTTCTGCGGATGATTTAATCATCCGGCATTTGGCGGTCACCGCCGCGCCATTTGTCAGGGTGCAATCCGGCATAGCTTTCGCGAGACCGTCGCTGACGAAAAACGGCGTGGCTTCGTCTATACCGAGCGCCCCGATGGAGCCGACATGTTTCGCAAAAACATCATAGGGGTTTTCATGTTCTTCCCATGTCACGATATCGCCCTCGACCAACATAAATTGCTCTAGCGTGCCTTTCTCAAAAGCGGGGGCGATGAACACGGGTGCGCCCGTTTGGAAGAGAACCGCGCCGACCATACGTTCCGAACCGCGCCAGCGCATGCCCGTGAAATAATAGAGCGAGGTTCCGGCATGGAGATAAAGCGCATCCATGCCTTGCGCGACCATTAGACCTTGCGCTTTCGCGATACGGGCATGAAATTCTTCTATAGCGATAGGCTGAATACCCGGCGTCATATCCGACAATTTCGCCAGCGCTTCGTCCGCCGTATATCCGCCTACACCTTTGGTCATGTCGTCGTCCTTTGTGATTCAGGCGGTAATATCACAGACCATTGTTCGGGCCTATGCGTATGTATTCCATGACCGCCAAAGATATAGACCGCAGCTTCCCCGATGATTTCATCCCCGCCAAACCGCGCAAAGATCGCGGTACGCTAACGACATCTGAAATTGTCGCCATGGCGTGGGATGACGAGACCAGTTTTGACAACATCCTTGCGCAATCAGGTTTAACCGAGCCCGAAGTCATCAAAATCATGCGCGGTCATATGAAACCCAGCAGCTTTCGCATGTGGCGCAAACGCGTGAGCGGGCGAGCGAGTAAGCATATGA
>CAZSKH010000334.1:0-2528 GCA_964607395.1 uncultured Algimonas sp. | reverse complement strand
CCGCTGGGGTTGCGGTTCGGTTTCAACTGGCACGATACTTGTCCCCGCTGCTTTGATCGCGTCTGTTGGATTCACACCCTCCGGCACGTCGCCTGCCAAAAGGTCTGGCGTCTCCAAGGTCATGTCATCCAGCGCCGTGAGGGTTTTAACCGGCGGAAGCGGCGCGAGCGCTAACATGCCTTCTGACCCCGCATCTTCAGCCTTCCCAAATGCAGCCGTCGCCAAAACAGGCAAGGCTAAACCCAAAGCTAATATTCCGCCCGCCATCAAGATATGTTTGCGCTTAGAGGGCAAGGCGAGGGCGGTGCGGCGATTCGGATGAGCGTTAGACATAAGGGTGCTTAAGAGCGTTTGCCCTCAGGGACAAATGCTAAGGGGCGACCCAATATTTGCGGGACTGGGCTTCCAGAAGCCGCTCATATTGAGAGGTCTTTAGGACTTCGACGGCTTTACGAAGTTGGTAATCCTCGCCTTCTGGAAAGGTGTCTGGCGGATATATGACATCGTCATAATTCTCTTCGTAATCTGTCTCGTCTGGATTTATTAGAAAGTTCTGTAAGGAATCCTCCCGAAAACGTTTCCGTATTTCGCCCTTATCTTCAAGGTTGGACACGAGGAGGTCGGGCATAATTCCGCGGCCCTGAATGGATTGGCCGGATGGTGTGAAATATTTCTGCGTTGTCAGGCGAAGCGCGCCTTCCTCCGGTCCCAGTGGGATGACGGATTGAACGGAACCTTTGCCAAAGCTCCGGCGGCCCAAGACCACAGCCCGTCCGCGATCTTGCAACGCACCCGCGACGATTTCCGCTGCGGACGCTGAGCCGGGGCTCATGAGGACGACAATTTTTGCATCCGGATAGAGTTGGCCATCCTCGGCATTATAACGCTCATTGTCGCTCGCATCCCGCCCGCGCGCAGAGAGAACCTCGCCGCCATTAAGGAAGAGACCGGATATACTCACGGATTCTGTCAGCAAGCCACCTCTATTGCCGCGCATGTCAATAATCAGCTTATCCAGTTTACCCATTTCGGCGTTGAGAAGATCTAGAGCCCGCTCTGTGTCTTGGGTCAGGCGATCATTATTGAATGTCTCTAACTGGATGTACCCCACACCCTGTTCGACGCGGTGACGGATGGCGCGGCCCCGAACAGTATCCCGAACGACCACGATATCCCGCGAGGCTTTGTTCGGCGAGAGCACGGTGACGGTGACAGGCTCACCTTTCAGGCCGCGCATTCCGCTGACGGCGTCATCCAATGATTTTCCGCGAATATCAGTCCCGTCGACAGCCGTAATGAAATCACCGCCACGAATTCCGGCTTTATAGGCCGGGCCGTCTTCAATGGCGTAATTGACTTTAACCAGTCCGCCTTCGGATTGAATCTCGATACCCAACCCGCCATATTCGCGCCGCACCGCTTCGCGTTGTTCAGTAAAATCTACGGGGGGCACATAGGTAGAATGCGGGTCCAAAGAATGCAGAGCGCCGTTCAACGCATTCTCTACCAGCGAGGCGGTATCCACCTCTTCGACATATTCACTTTGAACGATGGCAATAACGTCCGCCAACACGTTCAATTGATCATAGATAGCCTGCGGGTTTTTCTCATCCGCTATGGCCGAGAGTGGCAGGGTCGCGGCCAGCGCAAAGGCGCTCCACTTCATCGCATTCCAAACGGGTCGGCCCATGGGTTAGCCCTGAGCCTCAGCCAATTTTTCCGCATAGGTTCCAGATTTTAGAAGCTTGATGACTTGCTGCAATTGGTAGTCATCGGACACTTCGAACTCTTCCGGAGGATAGTCGATTTTGACCTCTTCCACCGTAACATCATCCGTGTCTGTGTCTTCGTCCTCATTGGCGATGGCATTGGGCAAACTGGCTTCAGAGAAGCGCTTATTGTCTTTGCCATCATCAGGAATAGAGGAGATCAAAATATCCGGCGTAATACCGCTACCCTGAATGCTCCGGCCATTTGGTGTGTAATAGCGTTGGGTTGTGAGTTTTAACGCCCCGTCGCGTCCACCTCGCAAGGGTATGACATCTTGGACTGAGCCTTTGCCAAATGTTGTCATGCCTACAATCAGAGCCCGGCCCTTATCTTGCAGGGCACCAGCAACGATTTCAGATGCCGATGCAGATGCGCCGTCGACTAAAACAACAACCGGTACATTTTTAGCCATCTGACCTTTTTTAGCATTAAAGACATTCACATCATCGGCGCGTCGTCCCCGGGTGGAGACGACCTCGCCGCCATCTAAAAAGACGGAGGAGACCTCAACCGACTGGGTCAACAAGCCACCGGGGTTTCCGCGCAGATCAAGAACCAACCCGGACAGGCGGCCTCCGTTTTCAACTTGTAGATCGCCAATAGCGCCGCGTAATCCGTCAGCTGCTTTTTCATTGAATTGGGCGATTCGTGCGTAACCAATACCGTCCTTCATTTCGAATTTCACGGTTTGCCGTTTGATGATTTCGCGAACGATATCGAGATAGATGGGGTCTTCGCCTTCGCGCACAATTGTAATG
>CAZSKH010000333.1:0-2536 GCA_964607395.1 uncultured Algimonas sp. | reverse complement strand
CCTTGAGGATATTTAGGTCGGTTTTCGGGTTTTAGACTCTCCAAAAGAAACCATTCAAAACGGGAGAATTGGAGTTTTTCATAAACCTGTGCTAGGAGATCTAATGGAGCTTGATTTTGACAGCACAGAAAAGCCGCCTGAAACGGAAATAGAACACTGGGCTGACTATTCAGCAAGTGAAAAATCCGTCGCAGATAAGTTGGTTTCGGAACATTATAATTTGCTGACCCGGGTGGCCAGGGCGAAGCGCCGGCGGATGAATGTGAATGATACGCTGAGCACAACGGACATCTTGCATGAGACCTATTTCAAGATCAGCGACAAATCAAATTGGGTCTCGAGCGAGCATTTTGTTCGCTGTGCCGCGCTCGCGATGCGCTGCGTCATCGTCGATTATGCGCGTAAGAAACTGACAAATAGGCGCGGCAATGGCGCCGTAAAAATAGCGCTGGAAGACAGTGAGGGGCTCATGCCCGAGTTTTCAGAAACCCCAGAAGAAATCGTGGGCATATCTCATTTGCTCGAAAAATTAGGTCAATCCAACCCTCGCTGGATGCGCGTTGTTGATGCACGTTATTTCAGCGGAATGACGGAAATTGAGACAGCAGAAGCGCTGGGGATGAATGCGAGAACTGTCCGTCGAGATTGGCATGATGCTAGAAACTGGATGGCCGATCAGCTTCAAGTTATCTAAATCTCTAGACCATCTTCCTTCAAGATATTTAGAAAATACGTATGGATCAGTCTTTTTAGCATCTTTTGCTTTTTGGTATTGGGGCCATCATAAATCTCTTGCGCGCGTTGGATGCCATCTTGGCGCGCTGCAATGTAAATCTCAATAAGTTTAGGCCATGTGCCAGCCTTACTCCTTAGCTCTGTGTTGAGTTGATGCAATATCTTAGATGCCGCCTCAAAATTTCCGGCGTCAGCTTGTACTATAGCTTGAGCAGCCAAACCGTCGACAAAATGGGCAGATTGGCCAGAATATTCTTCAAAAACAGACAAAGCCTGAGATATTTTTTCGAGGGACTCATCATAGTCCTCATTCACCCAATTTTGCATGGCATGGAGAAGATGAATATGGCCAATCGTGCCACTTCGACCTTTCTTTTTGTCGGCTATATTTCGGGCAACCTCTACATGCCGAATGGCCAACACATAATTTCTCTTATGATAAAAGTTCATTTTAGCAAAATTAATATGGCTTGTATCCGAACTCGCTATTTCTGCGAGATGGCCGCTTTCAATCATCCTGATTTGTCGTTCAAGGGCCTGATATGCAGCGTCCCAATTCCCGTGTTTGCGTTCGATTTTATAAATGCGTCCGATGAGATATAAGCGGTTATAGGGCCCATCATCTGTTTCCAAGACAGTATGAATAATGGCTTTCGCTCTGTCAGTTTCTGCGGGGTCATTAGACAATAGGGCGATTTGAATTGCAGCCGCAGCATGTTCGATTGTGTTCTCAAGCGGTGTTCCAACATAGAAATTTTCTGAATTCTGAAACATCTCTAAGGCAAGTTTAGGGTATCCAAGATTGTCATATGCGAACCCAAGGCTCGTTTGTCCAAAAGCACGTAAATGATCGGAACCATGACCTTCTCTTATCCAAGGTTCAAAAACTTTCCGGGCCGTTATGTAATCATTTCGGGATAAAAAATGCTTGCCAACAACATATGATTTAGCCGCAGCTATCTCTGGATTATTCTCTTTCTCGCCGTCCGTGATGTCGTTATGGTGGTCCTCTAAATTCTAGCCCGCTGATTCGCCTCTTGCCCAAATACATATTGAAAAGAGTCTGCGCGGGCTGTGTTGATTAAGCTATTAACGCTGGCCTGCCTTAAATTCCATTCTGATTGAATCAGTTCCTTATTCGCGCGTGCAGTTTCTTGAGTGGCCTTATTTGCCAAAATGAGACTAGATATCATCCCGCCAGACAAGGCCAAAACCAAACCGAGAGACATGGCACTCGCAAGCATATTTCTTTTAACAAGCTTTTTGAAGCGGTAGAGTCCCGTTCCATTCTTTGCAACGACTGGCCGACCGTCCAGATAAGCGTCTATGTCATCCGCAAGCGCGGTGACACTTTGATATCTGTTATCGACCTCGAACGTCGTCGCTTTGGAAATAATCGAAAAAAGCTCTTCATTTCCCAAGGTGGTTTTATCCGCTTCGACGCTACCGTCAGGATTCCGGTGTTGCGTGTGCCCTGTGAGGATTTGATGGAGTAGGACACCCAAGGCGAATATATCGCTGCCGACGGCAGGAGACTTGCCCATAAGCTGTTCAGGTGCGGCGTAAGCGATTGTCATTGGTCCGCCATGACCGTCAGCCGTTTCGCCGATAACCGAGGCGATACCAAAGTCGATGAGTTTCACCGTTCCCGATGTGTCCACTAGAACATTCGTCGTCTTGATATCTTGGTGCAAAATGAGTTTTGAGTGGGCGTGCGTGACACTTGCGCAGAGTTCTTTGAAGAGTGAGAGGCTTTGTTTCCGGGGTAAGTTTTTAGCGCTGATAAAGTCATCTATGGAAC
>CAZSKH010000332.1:0-2537 GCA_964607395.1 uncultured Algimonas sp. | reverse complement strand
AGTCGCCCAAATCAGAAAGTGGTGGCTGTGAACGAACCCGCTTGGCCGCAGATGAACCGCGCCCAACGGCCCATGTCAGCACCCATTCAGCTCTCATGCAATACTCAAATCCTAAGTCGCGCATCCGGTGAAAGGCCACATCATGACGTCACGTTCAATTTTTGGTGCCGTTTTAATCGGCGCATTAATGTTCTCCCAGAGCGCCTCTGCGCTCTCTTGCGCGCGGCCCGATTTGGTGCGCACCTTGGAAGATGCGAAAGACAGTCCGAAAATCTATCATATTTTGGTGGGCCGATTCCAATCGCTGACACGCGGCCCGGCCTTTCCGCAAATGGGGCCAAATATGCCGCCCGAGGACCAGTTCAAACCCAAGCCGCCGCGCCTCATGCCAAGCTATTTCGAGGGCTATTCTCTCGCGAAAAACCCCCGCCGGGATGTGCCGCTCTCCCGTTTTCCGGTCGACATAGAAGTCAGCTGTATCGGGCCATGGTGTTCCGACGTGCCGGCGGCAGATAGAGAGCTGATTGCCTTTGTTGAGGCGCGTCCGGGTCAGACCCCGGTTTTGAGAATATCGCCCTGTCCCAGTCAGACGTTTGCGGCAGATCGGAAACAGGTTCGAAAGGTGCGCCAATGTCTGGACCGAAAATGCCAGGCTGATGAGCCGAATTGGAGGTAGAGGCTTTCAAGAAAATTGGACCGCGTTAACCCCGTTTGAACACATTAGTGAAAGCCGCCCCGGTTATTATCGGGTGTGAAAATTTTTCAATATATCTACACGTCCGTGTTGGGCGTACAAACCACGCCGCAACAGGCGTATGAGGCTTCGGTGCTGAGCGTAGAGCTGTGCCGCAAATTTGGAATCACCGGACGGATGTTTGCGAACTCTCAACAGGCCCTCGCGATAACTGAAGGTCCGGAAGAGGTGACGGTGCGTTATTTTGAAGCTGTCTCAACTGACCCGATGGCGGCGAGTGTGCTGCAACATGTGAAGCGTGAAATCCCGACCCGGGAATTTCCTGATTTTTCAATTCTGCTCAATGTGGACTACCCATTCGCGCCCGACGGATTGGTGCAGCCCCTGACGCCCGAGACGATGGATAATATCTGGCCGGAAAATCTCTCGGCGAAAGTCAGGATTTTGGCGGAGGCCTATTTGGACCCGGACATGCTCCTGCCTTAGGCGGCGCGTTTGGCGGGTCCAATTTTGTCCCGAATACCCATGGTCAATGCCATACTTCTAATCCGTGCGGCCTGATCAAAAAACGGCATGGACAGGATAAATTCATCGGGTTGCAGCTGTTCATAAAAACTGGAAAGGCGCGCCGCGATTTGCTCAGGTGTGCCCACGGCGCTGCCCGCTAACATCGGCTCAACATGGGCGGCGATTTCCGGCGAAACTTGATAATTTTCAACAGGGGCTTTGACCAATCCGCGCTTATTGGTGACCATGCCAACAAAGGCTTGCACCAAGGTCGAGAAATGAAACTGCGCTTCGGCCTCGGTTTCTGCTGCGAACACATTACAGGCCATCATGAAATGGGGCGCGTCGAGATATTGAGACGGTTGAAACTCGCGGCGATAGGTCTCTGCGGCTTGGAACAACTGACGCGGGGCAAAGTGAGACGCAAAGGCATAGGGCAGACCCAGATGCGCGGCGAGTTGCGCGCCGAAGAGACTGGAGCCGAGAATCCATACGGGGACTTTCGTGCCTTCACCGGGGATGGCCCGCACGGGTAGGGCGGCATCGGGGTCGGGGTCGCCCAGAAGGGCCAGCAGCTCGACAACATCTTGCGGGAATCGATTGGCCGCAGCGGGACCGTCCTTGCGCAAAGCGCGGATGACATTCTGATCGCCGCCAGGCGCGCGGCCCAAACCCAAATCTATGCGGTCTGGGTGCAATGTCGCAAGTGTCCCGAATTGCTCAGCAATGGTCAGGGGTGAATGGTTCGGCAGCATGATGCCGCCAGAGCCCAACCGAATGGATTTCGTTTGCGCTGCGACATGGGCGATTAGAACAGACGTGGCCGAGCTGGCGACGCTGGCCATGTTGTGATGCTCCGCATACCACACTCGGTCATAGCCGAGGCTCTCCGCCGCTTGGGCGGTGCCGACACATTCGGCAAAGCTCTGGGCGATGCTGCCGCCTTCAACGACGCGGGCGAGATCAAGAATAGAGAGAGCTATGGACATGAAGTCACGATAGACGTTGCGGGGCCAAAAGCAATCCTGCGAACCGCCGCTCGGACTTGACACTTACTCGCTATCGGCTAACCCGCACGCACATTAACCTGATGCGTCTGACCGTTTCTCAGCGCCGCATCTCAAGAGTCTCGCGCAGCGGACTAAAGGACAGTAAAATGCACGCTTTTCGTAGCCACACTTGTGGCGAACTTCGTCAATCCCATGTCGGCGAGACCGCCAAACTCTCCGGTTGGGTTCACCGGAAACGCGAACATGCCAATGCGCTGTTCATTGACCTCCGCGATCATTACGGCATCAGCCAAGTCGTCGTCTATCCGAATGAAGACTTCTATGAG
>CAZSKH010000331.1:0-2545 GCA_964607395.1 uncultured Algimonas sp. | reverse complement strand
CCCTCGAATGAGAACCGAGATTTTACGCGCGTTCGGGCAAGGCAGGCCCTTTCGGTAGATCAAGATTTACGCCGAGATTTACTGGTGCAACAGACCTCTACTTTGCAGAGATTGAAAGCCGAACGGCAAGCCGAGTCGGATTGGCTGTCACGTTTCGCAAAGATCAGTCTCCACGGCTTTATTGAAACCTCCGCCGTACCGACGCCGGAATTGCTTCTGCATTTACTCAATAGTGCGTCGGGGGGCGGCGGACCCATTGATGCGGCAAAACGCAAGCGATTGACAAAAGCCATGAATGATCCAGCTTTTTCCGGCACGACGCTCGCGGGGGCTTGGGTTAAGCGCTCAGCTGACGGATTTGTGTTCACGCGCGATATGGTCGCAGTCAAAGGCCGTAAAGATGTGCGCAGATCAGGGAACTTGCTAACCCACAGGGTTGAAGCGGGGACGTCTCGACTTTGGGATAATAGATTTTGGGTAGAAGCCAAGGCGAGAAACCTGGCTATAAATCCGGCTCTCGGGCAACTCAGTAAACTATACCATATCTCTGAAACTAAACAAATTTTCGATTGTCCTGTCGAGGCGAGGGGGTGCCTTCCAATCTACAGCCATAATCACAAAATATTGGGGTGGGGTGGGTATGACGATGCTAATCTGACAGCGAGCGCCGTCTCGGCGCAGCGCTTGCACCATTTGGTATAATCCTTTGCACTTGTCGCGATTTGGGCCGTATTAAATTAGAAACATATCTGCGCTTTATTTTGGTGTCTGCGGCCCCATATGATAAGGACGCAAGAAACCCGAACCCATAAGGTCCGAAATACATGAAAAACGCTAACACTCGCAATTTCATTGTCTGGGGCATCGTCATTGCTCTGCTACTCGCCATGGTCGCGGCCCAAAACTCCAGTTTTGAGGCGCAGCCCAAGGGTGAGCTGACCTATTCTCAGCTTGATGCCCGGGTGAAAGCGGGCGAAGTGAAATCTGCCGTCATTGATGCAGAACGCAGCGTCATTACGGGCACACTCTCCAATGGAGAAAAATATTCGACGAATATCGGGTCTTTTAATCTCAACGCGGATGAGATCTTTGAGGGTAGTGATATTCCTTACGAATTTAAGGAGCAGACCAACCCCAGCATGCTCGGGAGCTTCCTGATGGCTATTCTGCCAATCCTCTTGATTGGCGGATTATTCCTGCTGTTTTTCCGGAACATGCAAGGGGGCGGGCGCGGGGGCGCGATGAGTTTCGGCAAATCCAAAGCTAAGCTCCTGACTGAGAATTCTCAGCGCAAGACCTTTGACGACGTGGCCGGCGTAGAAGCCGCGAAAGAAGACCTGAAAGAGGTCGTCGAATTCTTGCAAGATCCGACGCGGTTCACGCGGCTCGGAGCGCGAATCCCGACGGGCGCTCTGCTCGTAGGCCCTCCGGGTACGGGTAAAACCTTGCTGGCGCGCGCAGTTGCGGGCGAAGCGGGCGTTCCGTTCTATACGATTTCCGGATCCGACTTCGTCGAAATGTTCGTAGGTGTGGGGGCGTCCCGTGTGCGCGAGATGTTTGCCGAAGCCCGTAAGCAAGCGCCCTGCATTATCTTCATTGACGAAATTGATGCGGTCGGCCGTCATCGCGGCGTTGGCACATCCGGTGGCCATGAGGAACGCGAGCAGACATTGAACCAACTCCTTGTCGAGATGGACGGGTTTGAAGGCGACGAGGGCATTATCATCATTGCTGCGACCAACCGTCCTGACGTTCTGGATAAGGCGCTGCTGCGTCCGGGTCGTTTCGACCGCCAGATCGAGGTCCCATATCCGGATATTCAAGGCCGCGAGAAAATTCTCGAGGTCCACATGAAGGGCAAGCCTATCGCGTCCGATGTGAATGTGTCCTATGTCGCGCGCGGCACACCCGGCTTCTCAGGTGCGGATTTGATGAACCTCGTCAATGAGGCCGCCCTTTTATCGGCGCGTCGCAATAAGCTGAAAATCACGCAACGCGAATTTGAAGACGCTCGCGATAAAGTCCTAATGGGCGCCGAGCGCCGCACTTTGTCCATGACGGATGAAGAACGCGAAAACACAGCTTATCATGAAGCGGGTCATGCGATTGTTGGTCTGAACATGAAGGGAAGTTTGCCAATTCATAAGGCGACGATTATCCCGCGTGGCCGCGCCTTGGGCATGGTGCAATATTTGCCGGAACGGGATCAAATTTCGCAATCTCGCGAGGAAATGATTGCCCGCATGGCGATGGCCATGGGCGGACGCGCAGCGGAAGAACTGCATTTCGGTTATGACAAAGTCACGTCAGGTGCCAGTTCCGATATTGAGCAGGTCACGCGTATCGCGACAGCTATGGTCACGGAATGGGGCTTGTCCGATGCCATCGGGCCGATTGCCTATAAGCATCAGGACAGCAATTCCTTCGTGCCGGGTATTGGTCGCGGGTCAGCGATTTCACCTGACACGGCGCAGCTCATTGAGTCGGAAATCAAACGTTTCATCACAGAGGCACATGAGACAGCCCTCAAAATTCTCAAAAAGAA
>CAZSKH010000330.1:0-2580 GCA_964607395.1 uncultured Algimonas sp. | reverse complement strand
GTCTAAACTCCTGAACGCCCGAGGCGAAACCTGATGAGAATTGGTATTGATGTCGGCGGCACCCATACGGATGCCGTAATTTTAGATGGCGACACCGTCATTTCAACGACCAAAGCCCTGACGTCAGCAGATGTCGTGAGCGGCATTACAGACGCGCTGGACACGTTGTTGAAAGACGGCGGGGCGACACAGGACAAAATCAAAACGGTCATGATTGGCACAACTCAATTCACCAATGCGATTGTGCAACGCAAAGAACTCGCCCCAGTCGCCATCGTCCGTATCGCCCTGCCCTCAGGCCGGGGTATGCCGCCCATGGTCGATTGGCCGGATGATATTCGTAGCGCGATGGGCGATCATGTTTATCTACTTCACGGCGGCTATCTATATGACGGCTATCCCGTCGCCGATATGAGAGATGAGGAAGTCGACACACTCATCGCAGATATTCTTCGGAAAAAGATAAAAAATATCGCGATTGCCTCAGCCTTTTCGCCGATGAATGCCGAGCCCGAAAGAATTGTTGGCCAGAGAATAAAAGCTGCCATCCCGGACGCCAATATTACCCTGTCTCATAATTTTGGACGTCTAGGTCTGATGGAACGTGAAAACGCGGCCATCATGAATACAACGCTTCTACCCTTTGCGGATAAAGTCGTGAATTCCTTCCTCGGCGCGCTCTCAAACAGAGGCCTCACCTGCCCTGCCTTTATCAGTCAAAATGACGGCACACTGATGAGCGCAGATTTTGTGAAAGCCTACCCGGCTTTGACTTTTGCCTCAGGGCCAACAAATTCATTGCGAGGTGCCTATAAGCTCACAGGGTTAAAAGATGCGATTGTGGTCGATATTGGCGGCACGACATCGGATATTGGCGTCTTGCAAGGCGGGTTCCCCCGCGAATCCAATGTCGTGATTGAGGTGGGCGGCGTGCGGACGAATTTCCGTATGCCTGATATCATGGCAGTCGGGCTTGGCGGCGGCAGTTTGGTCACGGAGAACGGTAAGAGCGTGGGACCGCTCTCTTTGGGGCATAAACTTGTGACAGAAGGCCTTGTATTTGGCGGGGGCTCTTTGACGGCAACCGATATTCTCGTGGCGAGCAGCGGTGCGGATATTGGCGACCCATCGAAACTTAAAGGCATCCCAAAAGAGACCGTGACGGCCGCGACAAAAACGATTCATGAGATCCTTGACCAAAATGTCGAAATGATGAAACCTGGCGGAAAAGACATGCCCGTCATCTTGGTCGGCGGCGGTGCCGTTCTCGTAACCCAAGGCTTAAAAGCCGCATCGAAACTCCACCGCCCAGAGAACGCTGGGGTCGCCAATGCAATTGGGGCAGCGATTGCTCAAATCGGTGCGGAGTCAGAGCGCATGATATCTTACCGCGAAACGCCCCGTGAAGACGCCATTAAAGCCGTCACCGACGCAGCAACGCAGCGTGCGATAAAGGCGGGGGCTGATGTATCAACGGTAAAAGCTGTCGATATTGAAGAGACCGCCATTCCCTATATGGATGAAGGCGCAACGCGTTTGCGCGTGAAGGTGATTGGCGATTTGGCCGTTCAAGGATCTGGAGCCGCATCATGAAGACGATCGGTTTAGAGCATCTCGATGATCTGGCGCTGGGTTCCGTCTTTCTCGCCACAGGCGGCGGCGGAGATCCGCATGTCCCAAAACTTATCGCCCGCGAAGCCATCAAAAAATATGGCCCCGTCACGGTCATCCATCCTGACGACATAGATGATGATGCTTTTGTTGGAACCGTGGGCAGCGTCGGCGCGCCGACTGTTAGTCTGGAGTTACTGCCGTCTATTGATGACGCTTCAAAAACATTAGATGCCTTTGAAAAATATGTTGGCCGTAAAATTGATGCAGTAGCCTCTTTTGAAATTGGCGGCGGAAATTCTCTTATCCCTTTGGTGGCTGCGGCAGGTAAAGGTATTCCCGTCATTGACGGCGACGGCATGGGACGGGCGTTGCCCGAAGCGCAAATGATGTCCTATGCGATTGCAGGCGTAAAACCCACGCCTGCTGTGGCCTATGATTACGCAGGAAATACAGCCGTTTTCGATGTGGCCACAACAGAAGTTTATGAGCGTCATATCCGCAGCTATTCCATGACCGCAGGCGGCATGGTTACGGCGGCAGAACATCCGATGACAGGCGCGGAATTAAAACGTTCTGTTATACCTCGGACACTTAGTTTTTCCGTCGAATTAGGTCGCGTGTTGCGCGAGAATAGAGGCCAGGCAAACCAGTTACTGAAACCCCTCCAAGATGTGTTTGAACCGTCCATATATGGGGAATGCCGCCTGATTTTCACTGGGAAAGTCATTGATAAGGCAACCCGCATTATCGGCGGATATGATGTTGGCGAAGCCACCTTCGAAGCCTTTGATGGCCAAGGTCCTAATCTCACGGTGAACATCAAAAATGAATATCTACTCGCAAAGCTCGGCGATAAAACTGCCGCCAGCGTGCCGGACCTGATTACGATTGTCGATTTTGAAACGGGCACGCCGATCAATGCAGAGCGTTTGAGATATGGTCAGCGCGTCTCTGTTTTCGCAACAG
>CAZSKH010000329.1:0-2610 GCA_964607395.1 uncultured Algimonas sp. | reverse complement strand
ATTCGCAGAAGCCAATTACCAAAGCGCATTGGCGAGTTATGAAAACACGGTTCAAGCCGCACGCGCCGCAAGGCGGGCTTTGAGCATCATTTTGGGCGATTATCCCGATGAGGATATTGAGCTGGCGACGGAGCTGCGAGAGCCCAATGCCCTCCCCGCTCGCGGCCTCCCCGCAAGCGTACTGGAACGCCGCCCTGATATCATCGCTGCGCGCGCCCAATTGGCAGGGCAAGTCGCCTCGCTTCAAGGTGCGAAGCTGGACCGTTGGCCGAGTCTCGGGATCTCCGGGAGCTTGTCTTCGGGATCGAATTTTATCGACCTGTTTGACCCCAGCGATTTCGTAGCCAGGTTGGGCGCGTCCCTCGCGCAGGTCATTTTTGACGGCGGGGCCATTGAGGCCGGGATCGATAGCGCACAAGCGGGTTTGGACATTTCTTTGCTTAGCTATGAGCAGCGCTTGCGGGGTGCCATGAACGAGATATCCAATGCCTATGACCGCGCCGACACGCTGCGGCGCACCCTCGTTAATCTAGAGGCGTCTTCCGAAGCGGCGAATGAGGCCTTGCGATTGGAGTCCATCCAATTCGACCTCGGCGAGAGTTCTCTCCTGGATGTCTTGCAAGTTCAAACGCGGGTCAACAGTATTGACGCCTCGCTCATCCGTACCAAAGCGGATCTTTTGGAGACCGTTCTCACGGCGAATGAAGCGGTTGCAGGATTTTAGAGTTTTCTCATTGTCTAAACTCACTGATATTTTAGGGGCCAGAGCGCCGCATTTGACCTTGTCATTTAATGCGGGAATATTGTAGCAGGGCGACTTCGGTTAGCCGCGGTAGCTCAGTGGTAGAGCGCATCATTGGTAATGATGAGGTCGGGAGTTCAATTCTCCCTCGCGGCACCAGCTTTCTCTCCAAGCAAGTCACATAAGTTATTGTAAAGATTGAGCGAACCTCATCCGATCTTGAGTCGCCTTTTATAGACTAAGAGATTTGCCTCACTTTCTGCCTTACAAATAGGCACACAGGAGATGACGACATGAAGTCAACTAAGCGCCCAGATCAGTATTTACGCCTGCGTCAAGACATCTGGCACTATGTTCGAAGGATACCGAAAGCAGTCCAACATGTTGAAGACCCTGCCGCCATCGATCCGTCCTTAGACACAGATAGCTGCAAAGTGGCGCGCCAGCGCCGTGATATTTATGCAGCAACAGACGATCAGCTTAGCTCAGCATAACCATCTTCAAGGCGTGTCATTTCTAGGGGATTTTGAGACATGACAGCAGAACAGACAAAGCAGCTGCAGCAAAATCTTTGGGATATTCTTTAAAAAAATTTCAGGTCGTGACCAAGAAGACAATATAAAATTTAATTTGCACTTGAACGTGCAGTTTGCATGATTAATCTTTTGAGACATGTTCGCGAAGGTCGAACAACAAAATCTGTATGGGGATGTATATGACGCGTAGTTTCTTTGCCGGAAAGCAAAAAAGATTAAGCCATTACAAAAGTAAGCTGACCGGAGTCAGCCTAACGGCTCTCGCTATGCTAGGTATAGCAAGGCCCGCAACCGCAGAAGAAGCCGCCATATCAACTACGCCGGAGGGTTTCACTCCGGTTGAAACAATCAAGAATTTCGACAGTGTTACACAACTTGCTGATGGCACTGTTGAAGTCATTCTTGAGTCCGGAAAATCTGTAACGTTTAAGGCGGCAGAGGTTGCCCTAGTGAATGGACAAGTGTTCATTGCGGAAGCGGCCATCATTGAAGCCGGCCTCGCGCTCGCAGGCGCTGGATTTTCTATCGGCACTTCAACTCTGGTGGCTGCTGCGGCTGTCGTTACCGGCGGCACGGTCGTAGCGACATCAAAAGGAGAAAGTAATGACGCTCCCGTGTTCACGTCGCCCACAACTTTCTCGGTTTCCGAGAACCAAAATTCAGCATTCACAGCATCCGCTTCAGACTCTGATGGCGACGCAATTACTTATAGCCTGTCTGGTGCCGACGCCGGTCTATTTTCCATTAATCCCTCAAGCGGAATTGTAACCTTCAATTCTACGCCGGATTTCGAAGCTGCCGGCGATTCTAATGGCGACAACATATATCAAGTGACGGTGACAGCGACAGACGGATCGGAAACTGTGAATCAAACCGTCAACATTAGTGTCACGAATGAGAATGAAGTTCCTGTCATTACGTCTGTGTCAAATGCAACTATTGCTGAAAACCAGACGGCTACGTTCACGGCGACAGCCACGGATGTGGATGGCGATACGCTGAGCTACACACTCTCCGGCGACGACGCCGCCCTCTTCGCGATTGATGCTGCAACAGGTGTTGTGACTTTCATCGATGCTCCAGACTTTGAAACACCCGGTGATGCGGATGGCGATAATGTTTATGATGTGACGGTTACGGCCAGCGATGGCACCCTCACCGCCGCTCAAGACGTCGCGATTACTGTCTCAGACGTCAACGAAGCCCCTGTCGTAACGTCAGGTCCGAGCTTTGCGGCTGCCGAAAACCAATCTGCTGCCTTCACTGCAACGGCGACAGATGTTGATGGCGACACGCTGACTTACACACTTTCAGGTGATGATGCAGCTCTCT
>CAZSKH010000328.1:0-2625 GCA_964607395.1 uncultured Algimonas sp. | reverse complement strand
AACCTTTTCATGTGTTGGCGACACAGAACCCAATTGAACAGGAGGGGACTTATCCGCTGCCCGAAGCGCAGCTTGACCGTTTTCTGTTGCGGATCGATGTCGACTTCCCGACTTTGGAAACCGAGCGGAATATTCTCGTCCGCACAACAGGTGCAGAGCAAGCCCCGCCGAAAAAAGCGATTACGCCAAAACAACTCATCGACATGCAGACCCTTGTCCGCAAACTCCCCGTTGGCGAAAATGTTCTCGACGCCATTCTGACACTTGTCCGCAACGCCCGCCCTGCACAAACCGATATTGAGAGCATTCGCGAACAAGTCAGCTGGGGTCCCGGTCCCCGCGCTGGACAAGCGCTCATGCTGGCCACGCGAGCTAAGGCTTTGATTGACGGACGTCTGTCGCCTTCCATTGACGATGTATTGGACCTGGCTGGCCCAGTACTATCCCACCGAATGGCGCTGAATTTCGCTGCGCGGGCCGATGGCCAAACTGTCAACAGCGTTATCGACACATTGAAGGACCGTATTCGGTAGAATGGCTCTCCTCGCCCGAAAAACAGATATCAGGCGGCGCGCGCTTTCGCTGTCGCAAGGTTATCCTGCGCTCCTCGCGGAAGCCGAACGTGTGGCCGCTGTTGTGGCCTCCGGCGTTCACGGACGCCGCCGCGCAGGACAAGGCGAGACTTTTTGGCAATATCGGAACTACCAAAGCACCGATGCGGCCAGCCAGATTGATTGGCGACGTTCCGCTCGAGGTGACCAGATTTTTGTGCGCGATAATGAATGGGAAGCTGCAAACACGATTTACCTCTGGCCCGACACGCGTCCTGGCATGGTGTGGGGCAGCGACAAATCCCTACCCACAAAGGCCGACCGCGGCCGCGTATTGACCCTCGCGATTGCCAATCTGCTGATGAAAGCTGGCGAGCGATGCGCGCTCATTGGATTGCAGGACCGCGCGCGATCCGGACGTGTTGGGTTTGAACGCCTCGCCGAGTCCATGATGCGATCTGAGACGGATGAACGGGCGCTGGAGACAGATATTGCCGCGCATTCGAGATTTATCGTCATTAGTGATTTTCTCGACCCGATTGAAGAGTGGCGGAAACGTCTATCCCGTCTATCTGGCCGTCCTGTGACGGGGGTAATGGTGCAGATTATCGATCCCGCGGAAGAGGCCTTTCCGTATAAGGGGCGCCTGAACCTTCGCGCGCCAGGCGGAACGAAACGCTTTCTTCTGGGACGTGCGGAAACAGCTAGAGACGAATATCAATTGCGATTGGGGGATCATAATCGGCAAATTGCGAATACAGCTGCCCGTCTGGGTTGGACCCTCATCCGGCACCGCACGGATGAACCCGCGACGACCGCGCTCAATGCGCTCTACCAAAGCTTGAGCGGTGACCAATGAGTTTCGCTGGCCTCACATTCTTAGCGCCCTTGGTTCTTTTGGGTCTGCTTACCCTGCCGATCGTTTGGTGGATATTACGCATCAGTCCGCCAAAACCGCGTGAGCAAATTTTCCCGCCTCTTCGCATTTTGGAAGGCGTTCGGTCTGAGGAAGAAACCCCCGCGGGCACCCCGCTCTGGCTCCTGATCTTTCGGCTTCTTATGGTCGCCTTGGTCGCCTTTGCTTTGGCGCAGCCGATCATCCAATCCACGCAATCCGAGACCCAATCGCGCCCGACCTTGATGATTGATCAGAGCGTTTTTTCTGCGCCTGTTTGGGAAGAAGTCATCGACGAAGCGGAACGGCTGACACGGATTGCGCAGCGTAATAATCTTGAGGTCAGTTTGATAACGTCTGAGGATGAACCGCTCGGCTTTCGACCTGCCCGCGAAGCCATGGAAACGCTCAAATCTCTACAACCCGTCAGCTATCCCAGCGAGTTTGATGCCATAACGATTGAACCGGGTTCAGATGTTTACGTGCTCACCTCAGGCCTCAGCACGCGCCCAAGTCAGAGCTTCCCAAAAGGCGCGACAATTTTTAAACCCGAAATCCAATCGGTCGTTTTGCCGGGGGACATCCGCGAAACACCGCAAGGGTTTGACGCGGATTGGTATCGCCCGTCCGCCGCGACGCCCACCTCTCACACGATAGAAGCTCTGGGGTCTGGCGGCGGCGTTATCGCGGCGGAAGAGTTGCGCTTCGGACCCGGAGCAGAATTGGCAACGGTTAACTTCAATCTTCCCGCACAATTGCGATCCCGCGTTGCGAGACTCCGCGCCTCTGGCGTGCGCTCCGCTGCATCCGTCAAATTACTGGACGATAGTTTTGGCCGTCCCCTTGTCGGCGTTCTGCGCGCCAATGCCGATACCTCCAGCCCGCTGCTAACAGAACCATTTTATGCCAAGCAGGCTCTCCTGCCATTTGCTGACGTCTTTGAAGGGGATCAAGATACCTTACTGGCGCTGAAACCCTCAATCCTCGTCATGCCCGATAGTCAACGCAGCGATGATGCGTCCGTTAAAGCTTTTGTTGAAGACGGGGGTATTTTGATCCGTTTTGCCGGTCCTCGCCTTGCCAAAACGCCCGATACATTGCTGCCAGTTGCACTGCGAATTGGTGACCGCGCCATTGGCGGGGCGCTGGCTTGGGAAAGCCCGCAGAAACTCGCGCCAT
>CAZSKH010000327.1:2339-2666 GCA_964607395.1 uncultured Algimonas sp. | reverse complement strand
CCGCCTCAACTCGTAGGACAGACGGGCCGCTTCTTCAAAAACCATTGCCGCAGAGTCTGTTTATCGTCTTACAATCGATGAACATCGTCTTCGCGTAAAACATTTTTTCCTCTTTCCCTTGGTATTCCATCGGGGAGACAACTCTGCGGGCAAGTCCTGCTTAAAACGAGACTTCAGGCTAGTCCCAGATGGCTAGCGACGACTTTCGCATGTCTGCCGATCTCCTGAACCTAAACTCAATCCCAACATTGCCCCGCGCGGTTTCCCTCGCTAAAGGCCTCTAACGACACACCCATATGGAGAATCTATAAAAGGCACGAGCAAAAA
>CAZSKH010000327.1:985-2329 GCA_964607395.1 uncultured Algimonas sp. | reverse complement strand
GTCGTGCAATTGTTTGACAAACAAATGCACAAGTCTTCGCGTAAAACACTTTTTCCCTCTTGGTATTCCATCGGGGAGACAACTCTGCGGGCAAGTCCTGCTTAAACACCGACCTTCCGCAGTTCCCAAGATGGGCTGCAAACCCTTCCGCATGTCTAGAAACCAAGCGCTTCGCAATTGACGCCTTGTCCTCCTCCCGCTAACGCATCGCAAATTGAGGATTTGACATCTGATGACACAGACCACTGCCCCGCATGAATATGACGCTTACCCGTTCACGCGAAAGCATTGTCTTTCCATTTCCGATTTTCACCGTGTTGATATTGAACGGCTGCTGGGCCTCGGCGCGCATTATTTGGACCTGTCCGAACAGAAAGACGGCGCGCGCAAAGTGCTGCGTGGCAAAACGCTTATCAATCTATTTTTCGAAAACTCCACGCGGACAGAGAAATCCTTCGAGCTGGCGGGCAAGCGCCTCGGCGCGGATGTGATTTCCATGCAGGTCGCCTCTTCTTCCGTGAAGAAAGGTGAGACCTTGCTGGACACCGCCGCCACATTAAACGCGATGAACCCGGACCTCCTTGTCGTGCGTCATGGCAGTTCCGGCGCGCCCGCTTTGCTATCCCAGAAAGTCTCTTGCTCTGTCATTAATGCGGGCGACGGGATGCATGAACATCCCACCCAAGCCCTGCTCGATGCGCTGACCTTGCGCGATGCCTTTGACGGCGAAATTGGCGGGCTGCAAATCGCGATTTGCGGAGACATCCTCCATAGCCGCGTGGCGCGGTCGAATGTGCAGCTCCTCAATCTCCTCGGCGCGAATGTGCGTCTCATCGGCCCGCCAACCCTCATCCCAACCGATGCCGACCGCTGGGGCGTCGAGGTCTTTCACGATATGGAAACAGGTCTGAAAGGCTGCGATGTCGTCATGATGTTGCGCCTGCAATTGGAACGCATGAAGGGCGCTTTCGTGCCTTCCAAACGCGAATATTATCATTTCCATGGATTGACCCGGGCCAAGCTCGCCCATGCCAAACCGGGCGCGCTCGTCATGCATCCCGGCCCGATGAACCGCGGCGTAGAGATCAGCTCCGATGTGGCTGACGATCCGGATATCAGCCTGATTACCAATCAGGTCGGCGCGGGCGTGGCCATGCGCATGGCCATCCTTCACGCGCTGTCCGATGCGCAAGATGTGCGGCGGAAATCTGGAGATGCGGCATGACCCTCACGCTCACAGATATCCGCATTCTAGATCCCGACAGCGGGCGCGATGAAATTGGACACCTGCGGATTGAGGACGACAAGATCGCGGGACTCGGCCCCGATTGCGCGATTTACGGC
>CAZSKH010000327.1:0-975 GCA_964607395.1 uncultured Algimonas sp. | reverse complement strand
CCGTCATTGAAGGCCAAGGCCTCTGCGTCGCCCCCGGCCTGATCGATATGCGTGTCACGACGGGTGAACCCGGACGTGAGAACCGCGAAACCCTCGCCACCGCCGCAGAAGCCGCCGTGGCGGGCGGGGTCACGGCCATGGTGGTTATGCCAGGCACCGACCCCGTTCTTGATGATATGGCGATTGTCGATTACGTCATGCGGCGCGGCGAGAACCTGCCCGTGGACATACATGTGGCAGGGGCGTTGACCAAAGGCTTAAGCGGCGAAACCATGACGGAAATCGGCCTGATGCAAGAGGTCGGCGCGGTGATGTTCGCCAGCGGGAAAGCTCCCATTCGCGATGCACAAATGATGCGGCGCTTGCTGTCTTATTCCGCCAGTTTTAACGCGCTGATTTCCAACCATTGCATGACGCCAGAAATGTCAAATGGCACTGTCGCCCATGAAAGCGATTTTTCCTCCCGCCTCGGATTGACCTCGGCCCCCGCTGTGTCCGAACGTATGATGGCGGAGCGCGATATGGCTTTGGCCGAATTAACCGGCGGTCGGGTGTTGATTGACCTCGTCTCCAGCGCAGAAGTGCTACCTGCCTTGCGCCGCGCCAAAGCCAAAGAGCTGGATGTCGCGGCCTCTGTCTCAATCAATCATCTGGCGTTGAATGAGCTGGATATTGGCGATTATCGGACCTTTGCGAAGCTAGAGCCGCCCTTGCGCGAGGAACGGGATCGCCAAGCCTTATTGGGGGCGATTAATGACGGCACGATAGATGTGATAGTCTCTGATCATGACCCGCGTCCGGCGGGTGAGAAGCGTTTGCCTTTTGCGGAGGCGTCCCCCGGCGCGGTTGGGTTAGAACTGCTGCTCGCAGCTGGCCTCAGCCAGATTGCGGATGGTGCGTTGGAGATACTACCCTTCCTTGCGGCGCTGACCTGTAATCCTGCGGATTTGCTTGGTCTCGACAGTGGACGATTAC
>CAZSKH010000326.1:0-2681 GCA_964607395.1 uncultured Algimonas sp. | reverse complement strand
AGCGAAGCGGATATCGGGAAAATCTGGGGCGGGAACCTGCTGCGGGTTATGGAGGTGGTTGAGGCCGTTGCGGTCGGTTAAACTGAGGGTTTAATGTATGTTCTCTGTCTAGGGGGCAGACGTTAAATCCGATCTCCTGAAACTCCAGACATAAGATATTTGCGCAATTTGTAAAAACAATAAACCCTAGGAGTTTCCCCTAGGGTTTACGGCGCCCCGCCCCGGTCAAGTGCCGCTCAAGCCTTAGGCTGAGCGGGTATCCATTATGCCTGACAGCCTCTTATTACTGACAGCCTTGCATCTCCTGATATCGGGTATATTCGGGTCCGTCATTTTCTCCGTCATCATGCGCCCAACGACTACGAGAGCGCAGACGGCGTCGGGCATAGCGCGTCTCTTTTGTAAATGCGCGGGTGTCCCGTCTTGCGGCGAGGGTTTTCAACTGACCGGATATGCCTTCGAGCCAAGGATTATCTTTCCCTTTGACGCTGGCTTCTTGCAGCAAGGCATCGACGAGATCCCAATTGCAGTCACGCGCCGCCTTTTCTGCTTTTTCTTGGAGATCCGATGCCTCAACTTCTTGAATCCGATCCGCCAGAGATTTCGAAATCTCAAGCGCATCATAATCCCGTTTAGACACCAGCGGTATGGCAAAGCTAACGGGACCTGACGCATAAAGCTGTCCATCCGTTCCGGACGCCTGAAGAGAATATTCAAAAAGCTCGCAAGCCTCGCCCGGAGGAATAGGCGACTCTAACTCGGCCGTAATTAAGGCCCAGCTTTCGCCTTCATAGGCCACATCCGGCATCGCATACTCACCATTTGGTTGGCGATTATACCCATTTCTTACCGTCAGGGTCACGCCCTTCGCTGGCTTCAAAGCGAGTCTAACATGTCTGAAAACCAGAGAGGATAGGAGATCAAATTCTGCCCGAAAAGGAGTCATCAGATCCGCCGCGGTTTCGCCGTAATAGGCTTTGCCGCCGCCAGCTTTGGCCATCTCGACCATCAACTCTTCATTGAACCCACAGCCTAATCCATAGGTTGACGTCGTCACGCCGGCTTCAGCCAGACGCGAAACTTGTGCCACAATCGCCGCCGTGTCCGTTAATCCCTCATTGGCGTTGCCGTCAGACAGCAATAATATTCTGGAAACTCCAGTGCTTGATAGGTGCTCAGCGAGTTGCGAACCACCTTCAAGCCACCCGGCGTGGAGATCAGTTGTTCCGCCTGGATGCAAGCCCGCTAATTTTTCATTCACGACGCGGGCCTTAACAGCTTTTTTGTATGGCATGAGAATGTCGACCTCATCGTCATAGGCGATGAGGGCCATCGCATCTTTTTCGGTAAGTTTTGACGCCATCGTAGACACAGCTTTTTTTGCGACTTCGAGGGGCTCTCCCGCCATGGAGCTTGACCGATCAATAACAAAAGCAATTTGTTTGGCTGGCGGGGTTGGCAATGTTTTTGGGCGATCCGGACCTTGCAGTTGAATGAGTATATCGACTGGGCCTTTGTGACCATAGGGTAGGCTAGATTTCAGTGTGTCCGTGGTTAGATTGAATTTTTCCATTTTTTAATTTCCATTCTCATTCTGTTTATTTTTGTGCTTTCTTGATGTGTTCAATAACCATTTGGGCCGAGGCACGGCCCCAAATTTCAATGGCTTCATCTGATAAGCTTTTGATAACTTCGGCATCGAGATAAATGTGACACCAGGAGGATAAGGTCAGTTTTGTAAAGTCCTCGGTTTCTACTTTGGCCGGATTAAGTCCGAGCCGCTGCATTGCGCGTTCCCCATCACGCCGTCTTGAAACGGTTCGATGTCGATGTCTCAGCGCAGCTTCACGGCTGGTATTAGGTTGATCTTCTACGTTACTCCCTCGAAACTTTTGCACGAGGGAGCGCGCCGAGGACGTTTCAGTCTCATTCGCCCCAACCACTGAATTTGGAAGTAACTCAATCATCCGATCTGTTGTTTCTGCGGATTTAAACTCCGCAATTTGTTCCAGGCTCCACCCTTCGGATTTCATGACCAGAGCGAACATAAATTCGATCAAATGCTCTTGTTTGTAATACATCCGCTTGGGGTCTAGCGCGGGCTTTCGGATTGGCTTGGATATAATATCTCGACTCACATAATCGCGTATCAAACGCTTATTGGGGCGCTTCCCCGACAGAGATAGGGTTTTCGACAACACCTGAGACGCGTCTTTAAACGCCTCTATATCTCCGCACCAATTTACGTAGTCTGGCAACATTACTTAACTCACGATTACAAGAATTTATGTCAATGACATGCGTGCCGTATACACGCGAAAAAATGAGTGTCAATGACATTTTTGAGTGTCATTGATATTTTCTGCATGTTTATGCACAAGTGACTGAAAAGGGTCCCAAAACCTTTGCAAAGGACATCTATCCCTGTTTGAAACCCTCTGTTTCCGTTGAAATACTTCATATTTTCAGGTGCTTATAAAGTAATTCAGAAACTCCATCCGCAGTTTGGATTTTATCCCGCATATTTAAATGGTTCTTTCAGACATTGGATAGGTGAGCGCTTACTTACTGGTCTGGGGGACGGCAGGGTTGAGCGGCTTGGATTAAGACCCGAGCGTGTGCCGGGCCTTTTGTGGTGAGAGACGACCGCTGGTTCTTAAACCGGGGCCGTCATAACCGTC
>CAZSKH010000325.1:0-2682 GCA_964607395.1 uncultured Algimonas sp. | reverse complement strand
CCTTTTCGCAACTCTGGATGGACATTCATGGCTTATCCGCGGTCCATGTCAATGGTCGGGGCATGCCCTTCAATTCTTTTGGCTTAATATCACCTTGATGTCCCGAGGCACCATTTCACGACCGCCTTTTGTGCGTGTAATCTGTTTTCGGCTTCGTCCCAGACGACGCTTTGCGGGCCTTCGAGAACCTCGGTCGTCATTTCTTGGCCGCGATAAGCGGGCAGGCAGTGCAGGAATAGGGCTTCGGGTTTGGCGAGTAATAAGCGCGCCGTGTCGATTTGGTAAGGGCCGAGCGCGGCCAGTCTCTCCTCTTTGTCCGTATCGCCCATAGACACCCAGCAATCCGTGATCAACGCGTCCGCGCCGTCTGCTGCATCGTCAGGAGAGAGCCCGTCATGGATGATGGCTTGCTTCTTTTGGGCCGCTTTGATGAGGCCTTGCGTCTTGGGATTATCTTCCAACCGGTAGCCTTCCGGTGAGCTAATCCGGAGCTCAAATCCAAAGGCTGGGGCTGCGTTGACGAAACTCGCCAGCACATTATTGCCGTCACCAATCCAAGCGAGGACTGCGCCTTTAAGCTCTACGCCGCGCTCTTCAAGCGTCATGAGGTCGGCCATAATCTGGCAGGGATGATTATGATCGGACAGCCCGTTAATGACCGGCACATCTGCATGTTCTGCGAAATCTGTGATCGTGCTATGCGCGTTGGACCGGATCATGACGGCGTCGACGAAACGGGACAGTACCCGCGCTGTATCGGCAACGCTTTCGCCGCGCCCGAGCTGCATATCATTGGCGCCCGCGACAATCGAGCTACCGCCGAGCTGCCGCATCCCTTGTTCAAAGGAAAAGCGCGTGCGGGTCGAGGCTTTCTCAAAAATCATCGCCAGCGTTTCGCCGTTCAGGGCTGTGTCCGGATCGGCGGTGCCTTTGGGCAGACTTTTGCGGGCGGCCTTCATCGCATGCGCGTCGTCGAGAATGGCGCGCAAGTCAGCGGCGGAAATATCAGCGAGGGAAATGAAATGCGGCATGGGTAAGAGTCTTTGCTGGTCTTTGGGGCAAAAAGAACGAATAGCGAAAGGAGGGGGGAGGCGCAAGATAAAGGAAAGCCTTCTCCCCGTTCACGGGGAGAAGGGGGCATTTGCTTTTCAGCTCCGGGGTCTTCTGCTAACCCTGCCCCCATGATCCGCCGCATTAAATCCGCGCTCTGCGTCTTCTTCTCTCTCTTTTTTGTCGTGGCGGGTGTCATGCATTTCGTAGCGGTAGACAGTTTCGCGGCGATTGTCCCGCCGCTGCTGCCGTTCCCAAAACTCATCGTTTGGGCAACGGGCGTCATGGAAATTGGGATGGGCGTGATGTTGCTGTGTCCGCATTTCCGGCCGCGCGTGGGCGTACTGCTCGGTCTGTTCTTGCTCGCCGTGCTGCCAGCGAATATCTACATGGCGATGGCGGGTATCCCCTTTGGGGATAGCGTCAGCAGCCCCGCAATGCTGTGGGTGCGGGTCGCACTTCAGTTTCCGTTGATCGCAGTGATCTATTGGGCGACGCGTGCAGACACAGCGCGTTCAAGCCCCGCATGACTCTGCGATGAGATCTATTTTGCAGGGCTCGTAAGTCTCGTACTTGATTTATCGCATCAATCCATGGATTATTAAATTATGAATCAAAGTAACGCCATCAAGTGTTTTTCCGCCATCGCGCATGACGGTCGATTATCCCTCATCAAGCGCCTCATAAAAGCGGGGCCCAGCGGAATGGCGTCTGGGGATTTGGCGAAGGCCGAAGGCGTGAACACCACCACAGCCTCAGCGCAACTTCTTGTGCTGGCAAATTCAGGATTGGTGAGCTCTACCCGGCAAGGCAAACAAATTATCTACGCGGCGCAATATGACCGTTTTCAACACCTTGCAAACTTTCTGATGACGGAGTGTTGCGCGGGAGATCCGCATGACTGCTGATATTCCGATGTCCCTCAATCAAGCGTATTATTGCCGCCCGGTTAACCGAAACGAGATTATTAAAAATATCCTCGCACAAAATGCCGCGCCTGATATGGACGCGATGCTGGCAGATCGTCTGCATTACTTCGCCAACACAAGCGTCTTTCTGTCCTCAAAAAATTTGTCGAACATGATGTCTCAAATTCAAGCCATTGAGGATGTGGTTAAACGCCCGGCCTATATCGACCATGTCAGAACGCGTGCCTTGCCAAATTCATATTTTGCCGACGATCAGAAAACAAAAGGCGTTTTCATGGGATATGATTTTCATATCACCAACACCGGTCCGAAACTGATTGAAATTAATTCCAATGCTGGCGGGGCCTTTATCGTCAATATGATTGAGGAAAGCAGAGCCACCGCCTCGGGTGATTTTGCCGCGCATATCTTGGATATGTTTCGGTCCGAATGGAAACAGAGTGGCCGAGAGGAGACCCTCAAAACCCTTGCCATCGTTGATGAAAACCCTGCCTCGCAATATCACTATCCCGATATGTGTTTGGCGAAATCGATTCTGGAAGGGCGGGGCATTGACGTCGTGATTACAGACCCCAAAGACCTTGATCCTCGTGATGGGGCATTATTTCACGGCAAACTGGAAATCGATGTCGTCTATAATCGCCTCACAGATTTTGCCCTTAACGCACCGGAAAACGAGACAATTTTACGGGCCTATCAAACA
>CAZSKH010000324.1:0-2708 GCA_964607395.1 uncultured Algimonas sp. | reverse complement strand
CCGGCTGTTCAGATCTATATGGTGAAATTATCAGTTCCAACCTTGGAAGACAATCCGAGTGATGGGGAAGCTTTAGCAAAAGCCCTGAAAGATGAACATGGACTTGTTGTAAAGCCCTCACATCTCATGCTGATTAAATTGCAAGGGATTTTACGTGACCATGAAAGGACAGTTATTGCTGTTGTCCGAGATGATAACTTAATCATAGATGTCTGGCCGCCATCTCCCTTTGATCTTTATGGGGCAGCGATTGATATCGGCTCAACCTCTATCGCGCTTTATGTTTTCAATCTGATGACAGGCGAGCCTGCTTACGAAAAATCGGCGATGAATCCGCAAATTCGGTTTGGCGAAGATCTGATGAGTCGCGTTTCCTACATTATGATGAATAAGGGTGGCGAAGAAAAGCTAACGGAAGTCATTCGGAAGCAAGTGCGCGAAATGCTAGCTGAAGCGGTTAAAGTTTTGGGGCTTGGTCCTAATCAGCTTCTGGATGTCATTTGTGTGGGCAACCCAATCATGCATCATCTTTTGATAGGTGCAAACCCTGTAGAGCTGGGAGTTGCTCCATTCACTTTGGCAGTGAAAGACTGGATTGATATTCCAGCGGGACGCCTCGATTTGGGTTTGTCAGATACGGCCCAGGTTTCGCTCTTTCCGCTGATTGGCGGACATGTCGGTGCGGATACTTCCGCGGCTTATCTAACCCAAATGGACCGTATGAGAGACCGCTCGGTTCTTCTCGTGGATATAGGCACAAACGCCGAGATCGTCTTGTCACACAACGGAAAAGTCGCCGCGGCGTCTTCGCCGACAGGCCCGGCGCTGGAGGGTGCAGAAATCAGCTCTGGAGTAAGAGCGACGCTAGGCGCCATTGAACGCGTACGTATTGATCCTGTTACAAAGAATGCGAAGGTCAAAATTATCGGGCATCATGATTGGATATCTGACACAGACGGGACCCTCACGGGGCAGAAGGTTGTCGGCATATGTGGCTCAGGGATTTTCGAGGTAATGGTTGAAATGGCGGGGGCAGGGCTGCTTGACCAAAGCGGGCTTTTCAAACCTGAAGCCGCACCTCACCGTTTCAGCCAAGATGGCAATGTCTGGAAATATCTCCTCGTCGATCAGCCAGGCAATCAAATCATTGTTAAGCAGACCGATATTCGTGCCGTGCAACTTGCTAAGGCCGCTCTATACGCGGGCGCGCAGTTGCTCGCAGAGAGTTTGGGTTGTGATAAATTTGATGAGGTGTTGTTGGCAGGAGCCTTTGGCACGCATTTAGACAGCAAATATGTTGCAGATATTGGTATCATCCCGATGGCACCCGCTGGGATTATTAGTTCAATCGGAAACGCTGCTGGTACAGGTGCCGCGATGGCGCTTCTAAATGTGAAAGAGCGCGAAAGAATAAAAACTGCGATTAAGTCCGTTGAGAAGATGGAAACGGCCTTAGAGCCTAAGTTTCAAGACTATTTCGTTGAGTCTATGAAGTTTCCGACGGCTCAGCCTACATCAAGTGAAAATAAGAACGGCCGCCGTAGCCGCCGTTCAAACTCGCGTTCGGCACGACGCCGAGAAATGGAAGACTAGGAGAAAGTTATGGCTAGACGTGGACGTAGTGGAGGTCGTGCGGGCCGAGCAGCTGCGAGGGCTGTAGATGCCCCAATCCGAGAACCTTTTATCAAACGCAATATCCCAACCTATTCTGTATTGGGGGATACGGATTTAGCTCAACTGGAATATAACGCAGATACAATAAACGAAGAAATTGGACTTGAGATCCAAGACGATCAGGAGTCAGTTGATTATTTCGTAAAGGCAGGGGCAAAGGCCGATGGCGAACGCGTTCGTTTTCCGCGAGGCATGTTGCGAGAGATAATCCAAGCGACGGCACCAAAAGAATTCACGCAATATGCCCGTAATCCCGCCAATAATGTGCAAATCGGTGGAAATAATACTGTGCTCGTACCTGCTTACGGGCCGCCTTTTGTATACTCCAAAGAGGGCGGACGTCGTTACGCCAATATTGAGGATTTCCGTAACTTCGTAAAATTGGCTTATATGTCTCCAACACTCCACCATAGTGGAGGCACGGTGTGTGAACCTGTCGACCTGCCCGTAAACAAACGGCATTTCGATATGAATTACAGCCATATCAAGTTTTCCGACAAAGCATTCATGGGTTCAGTGACCCAGCCGGAACGCGCCTTAGACACGATTGATATGGTCAAGATTGTATTTGGTGATGATTTCGTCGACGAAAATTGCGTCTTGGTGAACCTTATCAATGCGAACTCACCACTGACGTGGGACCGCACGATGCTGGGCTCGCTGAAACATTACGCTCGGGCAGGGCAATGCGCTATGCCGAGTCCCTTTGTTGTGTCGGGCGCAATGTCGCCTGTAACGGCTGCAGGTGTGGCCGCACAAAGCCTTGCAGAAGGTCTTGCTGGTATGGCTTTGACTCAGCTCGTTCGCCCAGGTGTCCCCGTGATTTACGGAAACTTTGTGACATCTATGTCGATGCAAACTGGTGCGCCTACATTTGGCACACCGGAGGCATCCTTGATTATTAATATGAGTGCGGCGCTCTCGCGCCGTCTGGGCGTGCCATTCCGATCGGCTGGCGGATTTAATGCTTCTAAGGTTCCCGATGCACAAGCGGGATATGAAGCCGCAAATTCTTTGCAAACAGGTCTTATGGC
>CAZSKH010000323.1:0-2709 GCA_964607395.1 uncultured Algimonas sp. | reverse complement strand
GAAGCGGCGCTTGTCATTGGAGCTTTGGGGGTAATGTCCCGATGGCTTGGGTGGCCTATCGCGAGCTTATTAGACCTCGACTGTCTAGCTAGGCCGATAGTGCAAAAAGGCGTCGTCGTGTGGGGCTTCTTGGCACTAGTGCATTTCCTGATTAACAGGAATTGCACGAGCTGGGAGGGCTCAGAGCAACCGCATATCGCATTCGCACTCGCAGAGCCTAACCACCCACACGAACATCCCTTTTAATTTAATTTGAAAAGAAAACGAAACGACAGAGACAAACAAGAGGAAAGCTAACAAAAATCAAAAATGATAGCGGAATAATACAATTGTCATCCCGGGTCAGTTGTTTGCATGGCAAACAACAAGCCCGGGACCTGCCAGGCATTGAGGCTGGAGAGACGACACCGTGTCCCGCTGTCAGTAAAACTGGACGCACATTCAGATGGTCCCGGCTCAAGGCCGGGATGACAATGGTGTGTGGCGGGGGATATTATCGTAACAGTGATGTTGCGAGAACAAACGAACGTTCCCCCCATCCGCCCTTCGGGCACCTTCCCCCCGTAAACAGGGAGAAGGTCGTACTTTGACGCATCAAAGCCTTGCGCTTGGCACCGCTAATCTGCAAATCGCTCCCATGAAACTCTATGGCAATCTGAACTCTGGCAATTGTTATAAGGTGCGGCTTTTGCTGTCCTATTTGGGTGTGTCTTATCGCTATGAGAATATCAACGCGCCCGCTGGCGGGACGCGCACGGCTGAATTTTTGGCGATAAATCCGGTTGGGCAAATCCCCGTTCTGAAGTTAAATGACGGCGCACGCTGGCCGAGAGCAATGCGATCCTCGCGTTCCTCGCCGAAGACACGCCCTATATGCCCGTCAACGCCTTTGACCGCGCGAAAGCTCTGCAATGGATGTTTTGGGAGCAATATAAACACGAGCCCGCCATCGCCGTTGCGCGGTTCATTTCCTATTACGCGCCCGAGCGGGACGGGGAGCTTTCCAGCTTGCTGGAGAGGGGCCGCGCGGCGCTGGCTGTGATGGAGGGGCATTTATGCGGCGCGTCTTGGTTCGCAGGATCGGGGCCAAGCGTCGCCGATATCGCGCTTTATGCCTACACCCATGTCGCAGAGGACGCAGGGTTTAAACTCGCGGATTACCCGCAAGTCCAAGCATGGCTGGCCCGTATGACTGAGCATCCACGGCATGTTCTGATGACGGACCTTCCCGCCTAATCACTATACATTTTTAACGCCCCTATCCCTCTTGTCGCCGCGCGTCGCCGCGTTATGGTTCGAATATGGGGAAACCGGATTGTAAGACACTCATTATCGGCGCGGGTTTTGGCGGGCTCTGTATGGGCATCAAGCTCAAAGCGCGCGGCGATGATGACTTTATCATTGTCGAAAAAGCCGATGAAGTCGGCGGCACGTGGCGGGAAAACACCTATCCCGGCGCGGAATGCGATATTGCCAGCGCGCTTTATTCTTACTCCTTTGCGCCTAATCCAGCCTGGGATTTCAAATGGGCCAAGCAAGTGCAAATCCACGCCTATCAAAAATCTGTTGCGCAGGATTACGACCTTTACCCGCATATCCGCTTTGGCCGAACGGTCGTCTCGACGGCTTTCGGAGACGGAGTTTGGCAAACTAAATTCTCAGATGGCGAGGTCATTTCGAGCCAGTTTTTAGTCTCGGCCATTGGTCAGCTCCACATCCCCAAAACCCCCGACATCAAAGGGGCGGCCGATTTCAAAGGCGTTAGTTTTCATTCCGCGCAATGGGATCATAGTTATGATTATAAAGGCAAGCGCATCGCCGTCATCGGGAATGCCGCAAGTGCCATCCAGCTTATCCCGGAACTCGCCGAGGCAACGGATGATTTAACGGTTTATCACCGTACGCCGAATTGGATCGTCCCAAAGAAAGACCGGGCCTATTGGGGCATTGAAAAATGGCTCGGCAAACGGTTTCCCGCACTCGGCAAACTCTATCGATTTAACCTATTCGCCCAGGGTGAGTTTTTTCTCTGGCCTATTATTAAAGGCAAACCGATGAGTAAATGGCTCGGCACGCAATGGGTCAAAATGGGCTTGCGTAAACATATCAAAGACCCGGAACTACGCGCAAAAATGTTACCTGATTATCCCATCGGGGCGCGCCGTGTTTTACTGTCCGATAAGATCTATCCGGCGCTGGCCAAAGACACGGTTGAAAATGTAACGGAGGGTATCGACCATATATCCGCTGACGGGATTGTCTCCAAAGACGGCACGACGCGCACGCATGATTTAATTGTCTATGCGACCGGATTTCATACTAATCCATTCTTGAAGGAAATTGACGTCACAGGCGAGGGCGGGTCGTCCCTGCGGGATCACTGGGCCGATGGCGCAAGTGCCTATATGGGCGTCATGACGGCGGGTTTCCCGAACCTGTTCGTGCTCTATGGTCCCAATACAAATACGGGTCATACGTCGATTATCTATAAGCTGGAAAATCAAGTCGGATATGTTTTGCAACTCATGGATAAAGCTGAAAACCGCATTGCGGTGACAGAAACCGCAGAAGCCGAATTTTCCGATGAAATGCAGACACGGTTGAAAACTCTGGCGTGGTCGAAAGTCGAGGCGAGTTGGTATAAGGTCGGGGACAAAGTGCCCAATAATTGGCCGGGCAGCGCGCTCGAATATAAACGCCGTTACAAGA
>CAZSKH010000322.1:0-2740 GCA_964607395.1 uncultured Algimonas sp. | reverse complement strand
AAAGTCTCTCTTAGCCCAGACCTAAATCTGAGACACAGGCGCTGACGTCAGACAGCCCATACTTAGGCTTGAAGCTTTATGAAACTGATTGTAACATCACACAACAAAAATATTATAAGATATTGTTTTTATTATATATTTCGAACATACTGAAACAGGGCGAAACATAAGTTATGTTTCAGGTTCGGGCACCATTCCTTTTTCTTTTCGCCCGTCATGACCTAGTGAAAGTCTCGGCTTGGGAATAATTTATTGGCTTGTTGGCGGGGGTGGCGTGCGCCGCCTCCTGAATTATAATAACCGCTAATGTTTCCGCGCTTGGGTAGGATGGGCCTATCTTTTGCCGGAGCCAATCGATTGCCCGGAGATTTCAATCCGGATCGTTTAGCTTCCTTCGCAGGAATAGGCCTCTTGGCTTCATCCGCATTATCATGGGTCGGGTTGATATTCTCGCCTGCGCTGACCGCGTCGCCCAGCGTATCAAGAAGGTAAGATAAGTCATTGATTTGATTTGCGATGACGTGAGTCACAATGCCTTCGCGTTGCAGCTTGCCGCGTATTTTCAACAGGCGTCCCGCCATAACGGCTTTGCGGTTTTTCTCGAACATATTCGGCCAGACCACGATATTGGACACCCCTGTTCCATCTTTGAGCGTCAGGAAAATCACGCCACTGGCTGTGCCGGGCCTTTGCCGCGTGATGACAAGACCGCAGACTTCGACCCAGCGGCCATCAACCGTATCGCGCAAATCTTGCGACGGGCACGTCGGGCCAATATCCGCTTGCAGCAAACTCACAGGATGGGCGCGCAAGGTCAGGCGTGTGCCGATATAATCTTCAAACACCTGTTCGCGCAGTTCCATACTCGGCAAATCAACAGAGATATCAGGCAATCCCTCACCCAGCATTTCAAAGAGCGGCAAGGGTTTTTCGCCGCCCAAGCCTTTCACGGCCCACAACGCATCACGTCGGCCTAACCCATAGGTCGCGAATGCGTCGGCTTGTGCCAATCGAGACAAAGCTGTGCGGTCGAGGCCCGCCTTGCGCCACACCGCGTCTATGGACTGATATCCATTGCCTCGCGCCACTGATAACCAATGCCCGTCTTCTTCCCGAAAGCCTTTGATCTGGCGAAAGCCGAGCCGCACCGCGAGCTGTCCATCCCCCGCAGGTTCTAAAACATTATCCCAATAGCTACGCTCGGCGCAGATGGGCCGCACGGGGACGCCGTGTTCACGTGCATCGCGGACGATCTGCGCAGGTGCGTAAAACCCCATGGGCTGCGAGTTGAGCAGCGCGCAGCAAAAGACTTCGGGATGATGGCATTTTATCCAGCTTGAGACATAAACCAGCAGCGCGAAACTGGCGGCGTGGCTCTCCGGGAAACCATAGCCTGAGAACCCCTCCAGCTGCCGAAACACGGCGCAGGCAAATTCTTCGTCATACCCATTGTCGATACAGCCGATTACAAAGCGGTCTTTGAATTTTTGGATGGTTCCGGGGCCACGCGCTGTTCCCAGCGCCCGCCGTAATTGGTCAGCTTCGCTCGGCGTGAACCCGGCAGCGACCGAGGCGATTTGCATAGCTTGTTCCTGAAATAGCGGAATACCCAAAGTCTTGCCCAGCACAGGTTCTAAGGCTGCGGATGGATAGACAACAGGCTCTTCCCCGCGTCGTCTTTTGATGAAGGGATGCACCATATCGCCTTGGATTGGTCCGGGGCGGATAACGGCGACTTCGATGACGAGATCGTAAAATGTGCGCGGGCGCATACGCGGAAGAAAGTTCATCTGCGCGCGGCTCTCGACTTGGAACACGCCGAGCGTATCCGCGATGCAGAGCATATCATATACAGCCGGGTCTTCCTGTGGAATCGTCGCAATGGTGTAATGCTCACCCTTCCAATCGCCGAGCAAATGAAAGGCCTTGCGAATACAGGTCAGCATGCCCAGCGCGAGCACATCAATTTTGAGCATCCCTATTCTATCAATATCATCCTTATCCCATTCAATGATTGTACGGTCTGCCATGGCCGCATTTTCAACGGGGCACATTTCATCAAGCCGCCCCGCCGTGATGACAAAGCCGCCGACATGCTGCGAGAGGTGACGCGGAAATCCGATGATTTCATGTGTGAGTTCCATAGTTTGACGCAGGCGCGGGTCACAGGCGTCCAGCCCTGCCGCTTTCACGCGATCCTCCCCGACACCGCGGCTATTAGTGCCCCAGACTTGGGAGGATAAGGCCGCAACGGCGTCCTCGGAGAGGCCCATGGCTTTGCCGACCTCGCGTATGGCGGCGCGGCTGCGGAAGTGGATAACGGTCGAGCAGATGCCTGCGCGGTGACGACCGTATTTCTGGTAGATATGCTGGATGACTTCTTCGCGGCGCTCATGTTCGAAATCGACATCAATGTCTGGCGGCTCACCCCTCACCTCTGAAATGAACCGTTCAAACACCATAGATATGGTTTCGGGTGAGGCTTCGGTGATGCCGAGTGCATAACAGACAACGGAATTAGCCGCGCTCCCTCGCCCTTGGCACAGAATATTCTGGCTGCGCGCAAAGGCGACAATGTCATATACCGTCAGGAAATATCGCGCGTAATTTAGCTCGGCAATCAGCTTGAGTTCCTTCGCAACCATCGCCTGCACGCGCGGCGTTAGTCCGTCAGGATAGCGCCATCTTAGCCCGACCTCTGTCAGGCGCCGTAAACGCGTATCGGCGTCTTCCCCCTTGG
>CAZSKH010000321.1:0-2747 GCA_964607395.1 uncultured Algimonas sp. | reverse complement strand
CCGCTTCTGTTTCCAAATTCGATCCCGGCGCACCGTAATAGAATTGGGCGTCTAATTTTATCTCGCGGATTTCCTCTGCAGTTAAGACAGCCTGCTCTTCGGGTTTCATCGATAGCTTCAGACGTTGCGGCACAAAGTCTTCCACTGAGACCGTTTTCGCGATCTTAGTCTCCGTGCCTTCAACGCCAATTTCCAGCGTCCATTGTCCGCGCGCGGCTTGGGACGGCAAAGTGATGGTTTCGACATATCCGCCGATCTTATCATCAGATAGAGTTTTCTTCTGTTGCTCTGAATTATCTGGACGCAGGACTCTGAGGGACAGCTTGCGGCCCTCAATGGCGTTTGCGTGATTGTCACGCAATAAGGTTGTCAAGCGTATGGACTCACCGGGACGGTAAATACCGCGATCCGTAAAGGCATACAGATCAAACGGACCCGAAACACCGCGCCCTTGAACATCCATAGAGGAGAGATCAAGCGGGGCGCGCGACATATCCAACACGGCATAATCACCATCCGACCCATAGGCCATAATCATTTTTGGAGACAAAGGCCCGTCCCCGGATAGGAGCGCTTGACCGAAAACCGCCCGGCCTTGACTGTCAGTTATGACTTCCGCGAGCTTTTCGTTATTAGATGCAATTAAATCCAATCGGACGCCCGCACGCAGTCGGGCGGATTTTATAGACCGGACCGAAACATGCAGGGCATCAGAGCCGTGATAGGTGCTAAGCGCCATGTCCGTGGAAATCAGCCACCGCATGGCTTTGGCCCATCTATATTCGGGCTCACCCTCAATTTCATGTTTGGCAATGAGGATATATGCACCGAGACCTTTGTCGCCAATCTTATCCTGCAAATCAAAACCCGTTTCGACGATTTCATTGCGATTAGGTTCAATGTCCAACTCGCCTGACCAGACCTCTGTCCGGCGGGAATTGGCGTCATAGGTGCGAACGTAATCATCCGCCGTTCCACTTTCACCACTATTGGGTGAATGCTGAGACAATATCCGATCATTCACGCGAAATAGTTTTAGGGATAGTTTGTCGACATTGACGGTCTTCAAAACCAGCTGCGCGCCTTTTGTTTCAGGCAGAATAATCCCGTCTCCAGCAAAGCCAACAAACGCAGGCTTTTCTTCAAAGGTCACAGATACGGTTTCTTTGCGGGATAGAGTCTCGCCGCCGTCGGCCGTCAGCCCCTTAAGGATTTCAACTTCATAACTCTGCCCATAATCCAATCCGAGTAAACAAAGCCGCCGTCCCCGCGCATCAACAGAGATAGGGGTCTTTGGCGAAATCCGGATAAACGGCTTAATCGCAGATTCTTTGGCGTCATTGAAGGTCGCGTCAAATTCAATACAAGCCTGCATGTCCCCGGACTCGTCTTGGGTTTGCATGGAGAGGTACCGCAGCGGGTCTGGCTTCGCTGGCGAGGCGTCTTCAAATTTGACGGCTGTTTCAGCTTCGATCTCTATTTGTGGGGTCTCAGCTTGGCGGACAGCCCGAACTGACGGTTCCACCCGGGCATTAACGGGGGTTGATGTATCCGTGTCGTATTGACCAACGGACGTTGATGATGACGGAAATAACTGATACCCCAAAACCCCGGCGAGTATAAAAACAGAAATTCCGACCAGACACTTCACTACCGTAGAATTCATTGCCAACCCACTTCTCTATTATTTCCTCAAAGTTATAGGTGATTCGTGACGGGATTAGGGCCGAGTTGCGTCGGCACTTTGCTTTTTTTGCGTCCGAAAAACCCTGCGACTTATAAACTTGCCATTTACTATAAACGTTCAGATATTTTTGACCCCGTTTCAAAACGTCGTTGAAATGTTCGTCAGTTATAGAATCCCCATCCGAGTGGATGAACTCGGACTAACTTTGGGAACTATAAAATGTCTTTTAAAAAACTTGCTCTAGTGGGCGGCATGACTGCTTCACTCATGGCCGGTACGGCGTATGCGTCCGTGATCGACCGTCCTTTCTTCCAAGTCTTGGGAGTTGTTGTTGTTTGGGGTGCTGACGGAAACGCAGCCGGATCAAACGTACCTGTTGTCTCTGACTTTGTATTGCTGACAACTGGCTCTAACAATGCCGGTGCCGACCTAATTGGCGGAACCGCCGCAGATACTTTCACTGTTTTGACTGGGTCGCTCTCTCCGATCCTCGACGGCGAAGCTGCGAGCGGGTCTATTGTTGACCCGGTGACCGGCCGCACATCAGGCGCTGCTGGCGTGACTGAAGGAACAGGTGCTGGATCAGTTGACGGCGTTCTGGACGCAACTGACTCATTGGCTGCGTTTGGTATCAACAATGCAACCGACGTCGATGGACTAATCAACCAGCACACAAGCAGCTTCTATGTTGCCTCCAACGCTGCGTTTGACATCTATGCAAAAGCTGAAAACCTCGTCGGTACAGGCGATTTCGATACAACGGTTGCGACGCCAAGCGTTGGATATGATGACATCTCCCTCGCAATGGCGGTTCAGTCCGGCGCAGCGACGACAGATGGATCTATCACTTGGGGTGCAAACTCGCAAAATCCGGGTACATTCGTAAACGGTGTTGAAACAGCGACAGGCGAAGGCCTGGATAGCATGACAGGTGCAAATGGATTGAAAGTCTTCGACGGAACGCAGCGTACAGCCGCATCTGTTGGCACTTTGGCGCAACAATCCGTTCGTTTTGACAACACATATACGTTCGGTGACGGAACCGGATACGACCTCTCAA
>CAZSKH010000320.1:1710-2750 GCA_964607395.1 uncultured Algimonas sp. | reverse complement strand
GGCACGATATTCACGGTCCAAATGCCGGTTCGCGAAGACAGGCGTGTATTCCCGTCTGGAACCTGCGCCGGACAGACAAATGATACAAAATCTGCGAGAACCGCTCCCGTAGGCCCGATAGCCATCATATCGGGGGCCGCACGCGCCGAGGGAGACGTGGCAGCTTAAACTCACGGTATAAACCCTCGAGAACCAAGCCCAGTTGGTAACGTGTCGAGGCCGCCTGACAGGGCGTTTTGTTTAATATTATATCGAACAACGACTTCGCCCGGTCGTCATTCAGGTGCAACCCTGGTAATATGCGACTTGACTCTCTCCATTATATCCGCAACAAATTGCGCAATAAGTTGGATGTTATGACATTTGTGAATTCTGAAATTATCCGAACCGCCTATTTAGGTAAATTTGCGCAAAATCTGATCTTGGAAACTTTGAACCAAGAGAAAGAAATTTATGAAAATTACGGTATTATTTTTCCCGTAAGAGCCTCTTCGACGGTTGAGATGATTAAGCGTAAGCCAGGAATATCTTTATCTGAAATAGCGCGCGCGCTCGGTTTCACACATCAACTTGTGGCGCAACGCATCAAGATATTATCCAACATGTCCCTGATTGAGAAACGTTCTGATACTGATGACCGTCGACGCTACGGGTATTTTCTGACGCCTGCGGGTCAGAAACAAGCTAGGCTTTTGCAAAGCTGTATTGAAGATATTTCACAGGTCTACTCGGATCTCTATGAAGAGATCGATTGTGATCTACCCGCCAAATTAGCGGGAGCTATATCGGCCCTGAAAAGCCGCCCTATGCTCCAGCGACTTGACGAAATCGGGATGGCAACTCCAACCCTGAATACCATGCTTAAGCTCAAGGGCGTAAGCAACGGATGAGGCAAATCGAACCACGGCGCGTGGTATGTGGGTAGGCATTGCGACCTACCCACATGTCCGCTGCTCTTAACAGAATAACTTCACCAATGACGATGGTTGACAGTGCGTGCCACAAAGCATATGCGCCCCACATTCGCACAGTTTTAACTC
>CAZSKH010000320.1:0-1700 GCA_964607395.1 uncultured Algimonas sp. | reverse complement strand
CCGCGGGTTTTTGCGTTGTGTTGTTATGAGGTGATTTGAGATTTGTTTGAAGCGCTTGGAGATAAGCTAGGAAATGTGTTCGATGGCCTGACGGGTCGCGGCGCGCTCTCCGAATCTGACGTCAACAAAGCTATGCGCGAAATTCGCATTGCTTTGCTTGAGGCGGATGTAGCCTTACCAGTCGTCAAGCAATTTGTCGAAAAGGTCCGCGTTCAAGCCGTCGGCGAAAAAGTTATCAAATCGATCAAGCCCGGCCAGATGGTCGTCAAGATCGTCAATGACGCGCTCATCGATATGCTCGGCGGCACGCTCTCAGATGACGACGCCGATAAAGCCAAAGCCGCTAAAGCGAGCGAGCTAAACCTCGCAGCAAAGCCTCCGGCAGCGATCCTGATGGCGGGCCTACAGGGCTCCGGTAAAACAACAACGACAGGTAAGCTCGGGCTTTACCTGCGCACCGCGCTTAAGAAGAAAGTTTTGTTCGCGTCATTGGATACCAATCGCCCCGCCGCGATGGATCAACTCGGCATGCTCGCGGAACAAGCCGGAACGGGCTTCCTGCCGATTGTCAAAGGCCAAACCGCATTGGAGATTGCGAAGCGCGCAATGGCCGAAGGCGCAAAGGGCGGTTATGATATTGTCTTCCTCGACACCGCTGGCCGGACCACAATTAATGATGTCCTTATGGACGAAGTCGAAGCCATCGCGCGCGAAACAAACCCGATTGAGACACTGCTCGTCGCAGACTCTCTGACGGGCCAAGATGCCGTTGAAACCGCGCGGCGCTTTAATGAACGGTTGCCGCTGACGGGTTTGGTGTTGACGCGAATTGACGGTGATGGACGCGGCGGTGCGGCGCTCTCCATGCGGGCAGTCACAGGCCTGCCGATTAAATTCCTCGGCACGGGCGAGAAGCTGGACGGGCTGGAAGCTTTTGACGCGGAACGTCTCGCGGGCCGGATTTTGGGGCAGGGCGATATCGTCTCCCTCGTCGAGAAAGCCGCGCAGGTCATCGACGAAAAAGAGGCCCAAGCGACGGCTGACAAGATGCGCAAGGGTCAGTTCGATCTGGAAGACCTCGGCAAACAGCTGGGACAGATGCAAAAAATGGGCGGCATGGGCGGCCTGATGAAGCTTATGCCCGGCATGGGCAAAATGAAGAAACAACTCGATGCTGCCGGCGGTATGGATGATCATTTGCTGAAACAGCAACAGGCCATCATCTTGTCTATGACGCCTGCCGAACGCCGCGATCCAAAACTCCTGAAAGCGTCCCGCAAGAAACGCATCGCAGCAGGCTCCGGCATGTCCGTGCAAGAGGTGAACAAGCTCCTGAAAATGCACCGCCAAATGGCCGACATGATGAAGAAAATGTCCAAGGGCGGCATGGCCGGCATGATGCAAGCCATGCAGGGTATGGGCGGCGGAATGCCGGGTATGCCCAAAATGCCGGGTGGTATGATGCCAAAAGGGGGATTGCCCGATCCATCCAAAATGGACCCCGCGCAGCTCGAAGAGCTTAAGAAGCAAATGGGCAATATGCCCGGATTACCGAAACTCCCAGGATTGGGCGGCGCAAAACTGCCCGGTCTTGGAGGTGGATTACCCGGCCTCGGCGGCGGCAATCCATTTAAAAAGAAATAACCTCATTTAAACACGCCAACCACAAGGAAACTCAATCATGGCTGTTAAACTTCGTC
>CAZSKH010000319.1:0-2791 GCA_964607395.1 uncultured Algimonas sp. | reverse complement strand
GTCACGCAAGATGATGTGGATGCAGCGACAGATATTACGAACACTGCGACAGCCAACGCGACACCTGCAAGCGGCAGCTATACACCCGTAACAGATGATGAGACGGTTACGGTCGAAGCAGGCGTTCCGGCTTCGACCTTCACCAAAACAGCTTCTGACACGACAGATGTTGCAGCGGGCGACACGATCACTTATTCTTATGAAGTTGTGAACACGGGTAATGTCACGTTAGACAGCGTGACTGTCTCGGATGTGCATTCTGGTACAGGGACACTCTCTGCGATTACGCCAGCATCTGTCAGCTTAGCCCCGACAGAAAGCCAAATCTTCACGGCGACTTATGTTGTCACCCAAGACGATATCGATGCGGATACGGATATTACGAACACAGCGACCGTGTCTGCTGTCCCGCAAACGGGTACCTTTACGCCGCAAACGGCGGATGAAACGGTTACGGTTGAAAATCCAGCTCCTGCGACAACGCTTGTCAAAACAGCGTCAAGCACAGCTGGCGTCGCGGCAGGCGATGTCCTGACATATAGCTATCTCGTCACAAATACGGGTAACGTCAGCCTGACAAATGTCAGCGTCTCTGATGTCCATTCCGGCACAGGCACATTGTCAGCGATCACGCCTGCTACCGTCGATTTGGTTCCTGGAGCGGATCAAACCTTCACGGCGACATATACCGTCACGCAAGCCGATATTGATGCTGGGACTGACCTAACAAATACGGCGACAACCGCGGCGACGCCTGCGGGCGGAACTTACGTTCCATCAACAGATGATGAGACTGTGACGCTAGAGCCAGCTGCACCGTCGATGACATTGGCGAAATCTGCCTCTGACACGACAGATGTCGCAGTGGGTGATGTGATTACTTATACTTACCTCGCCACAAACACGGGTAATGTCGGGATCGCCGATGTTGCGATTACTGATGTCCATTCGGGCACAGGCACTTTGTCAGCGATAACACCAACAAGCGTAACGCTAGCACCGGGCGCGGCGCAGACTTTCACAGCGACCTATACCGTCACGCAAGATGATATTGATGCCGGGTCTGACATCTCGAACACGGCGACTGCAGATGGCACGCCGGCTGGCGGAACATTGACGCCGCCAACGGATGACGAGACGGTTACCGTCGAAGCGCCTATGCCTGCTGCGACACTGAATAAGACAGCTGATATTACGACAAATGTCCAAGCTGGTGATGTCGTCACCTATAGCTATGAAGTCGTGAACACAGGTAATGTGGCGCTGAATACTGTTTCTGTGTCTGACGTCCATAGCGGCTCAGGCACATTGTCCGCCATCACTCCAGCCAGCGTTGCAACGCTCGCGCCAGGTGATAGCCAGATTTTCACAGCCACTTATACGATGACGCAGGATGATTTGGATGCTGCGACAGATGTTACAAACACTGCGAGCCTCTCTGCGACACCTGCGGGCGGTACTTTGCCTCCGGTTACGGATGATGAAGCCGTTAGCCCAGCGGTGCCTTCACCTGCGCTTGCAATTGAAAAAACAGCTGATGTGACATCCAATCTTAGCGTTGGCGACACCGTGACTTACACATATGCCGTCAGCAACACAGGCAATGTCTCCATGAGCGCCGTGAGTGTTTCCGACGTGCATCAGGGGGCAGGGGTCTTGTCTCCTATCACGCCCGTGAGTGTTGATTTGGCGCCGGGCGACTCGCAGGATTTCACAGCGACTTATATTGTGACCCAGGGCGATATTGACGCCGGCACAGCGATCACGAACGAAGCAACGGCAAATGGTACGCCGGCGTCAGGCAGCTATACGCCGACCTCAGACTCGGAATCCGTCTTGCCGAACACGCCGAATCCGGAAATCACACTTGCGAAGGTCGCAGACCAGACGGCCGACATCGCAGTTGGTGACATCATCACCTATACTTACACAGCGCAAAACACCGGTAATGTGACCTTGGCCGATGTGAGCATTTCTGATGTCCATTCCGGCACGGGCACATTATCTGCCATCACTCCGGCAACTGTTGCGACCTTGTTTATTGGCGACACGGCCACATTCACAGCGACCTATACCGTGACGCAAGATGATATTGATGCGGGCGGCACAATCACAAATACGGCGACAGCTGCTGCAACCCCGCCAAGCGGGACATATGATCCGGCGACAGCGGACGAAACTGTCACGCCAGAGACATTTGCGCCGGAATTGACCATGGTCAAGACCGCCGACGTCACCACAGACCTGTCGGAAGGCGACGTGATTACTTATACTTATGCTGTGACGAACACGGGTAATGTGACGATTAATGATGTCACCGTCTCCGATGTGCATTCCGGCTCGGGCGCGCTTGGCGCGATCTCGCCTGCCAATGTGGTAAGCCTTGCCGTCGGTGCCAGCACTGATTTCACGGCCAGCTATACGGTTACACAAGCTGATGTTGATGCAGGCGCTGCCATTACGAATACGGCGACCGCCGACGGCACGCCAGTTGGCGGAACGCTTGATCCAGCAACGGCCGATGAGTCTGTTGCGCCGGAAGGCCCAGCTCCGCAAGCTGACTTTACGAAGACAGCTGACACGACAGTCGATCTGATGGTCGGCGAGATTGTCACCTATACTTACAGCGTCACCAACACCGGTAATGTGACTTTAACAGACCTCTCGGTCAGCGACGTCCATGCGGGGTCGGGCACGCTTTCGGCCATTACGCCAGCGGCTGTTGCCACGCTTCCAGTTGGCGACAGCGTCAGCTTCACCTCCACCTATGAGATCACGCAAGCTGATGTTG
>CAZSKH010000318.1:0-2801 GCA_964607395.1 uncultured Algimonas sp. | reverse complement strand
AAGCCGGTATTAGAAGAACCCAAGGGTTCCAACGGGATAGCGCTATCCGGTGACCTTACCGAGAGCGGGGACGCCATGCTGCTCATCAACCCGCATACTAGCTTTTATTTCCGTCCTGAAATCCATGTGGTGAGCGAAGACGGCTTGAATGCTTATGGCGCTGTGACCTGGGGGCAGTTCTTTGTTTATCAGGGCTTTTCTGAACATAATGGCTGGATGCACACCTCCACCTATGTCGATTTTATAGACGAGTTTGAGCAAGAGGTCACGAAATCGCGTGATGACAAATTATACTATAGATACGGAGAAGAGAGCCGACCCTTAGACGTGGGTGAAGTCACGCTGAAATATCGCGACGGCAAAGGCGTCTCAGAGCGAGTCTTTCCGACCTATCACACCCATCACGGCCCAATTACCCATGTCAATGCGGAGGGCAAATGGGTTGCAACGAAAATTAATTGGGACCCCGTGAACGCGCTGCAACAGAGCTTTATCCGGACGAAAACGAAAAACCACGCCGAGTTCCGGGAGATGATGGATATCCGAACGAACTCATCCAACAACACTGTCTATGCGGATGCGGACGGAACTATCGCCTATTATCACGGCAATTTCGTCCCGAAACGTGATCCTCAATTTGACTATTCACGGCCTGTCGACGGCAGTGACCCGCGCACGGATTGGAATGGTGTTCACACGGTGGAAGAGGTTATCACGATCACCAACCCGGCGGGCGGCTGGATACAAAATGCCAACTCGACGCCGTTCACGGCGGCAGGCGAAGATAGTCCGAGGGCCGAAAATTACCCCGCTTACATGGCGCCAGACAAAGAAAATTTCCGCGGCGTTCATGCGGTTCGTTTGCTGGAAAACGCCGAAGATGTGTCAATGCAGGACCTGATTGATCTCGCCTATAATCCCGCGCTGCCTGCCTTCGAAGTCCTCATTCCGAGTTTGGTGTCTGCCTATGATAATTCGAACCGAAACGCGAATTTACGCCCAGCCATCTCGGCTCTGTGGGATTGGAATTATGAAACCTCCGCAGACTCCGTCGCCATGTCCTTGGCGCATTTTTATGGTATGGAAAACGGCCCCGAGAGCGGATGAGCCGAATGGAGCTGCTGACGCATATGGCGGAGAAAGGGTCCAATGCGGAACAGGTGAGTCTTTTCGCAGCGGCAGTAGATAGGATGAAAGCAGATTACGGTGACTGGAAAATACCTTGGGGGGAGGTTAATCGCTTCCAACGCCTGACCGGTGATATTGTTCAGCCGCATGATGATGCGCAGCCGAGCTACCCCGTGGGGATGGCATCTGGTCGTTGGGGCGCTTTGGCGGCCTATGGCTCGCGCCAAGCAAATGGATCGAAAAAACTATACGGCTATCGCGGGAATAGTTTCGTTGCCGTTGTCGAATTTGGCGACAAAGTCCGCGCCAAAAGTCTCCTCGCGGGCGGTCAAAGCGGCGACCCCAACTCTTCGTATTTCACCGATCAAGTCGATGATTACATCGCAGGCCGTTTCAAAGATGTGCCCTATTACCGCGGGGATGTAGAAGCGCGTGCGGTCGCGACTTACGCCCCCGGGGAGCGTTAAGTGAGACCGCTTGGTTTAGAAGGTAGGTGAGGACGTGATCGAAAATATATCAGACTTGAGCGATTTTTTGCATCGCTGGTACGATGAAGCTCCCGGCAATTTAGCAGACAAAAACTGGAAATGCTCAGAGGTTGTGCGCCCACCATTGGCCGAGACTTGGACACGTTTTGGCAGATTGTGTTTGGGCGCGGATGACTGGTTAAGACATGGCGAAAGTTCCCCGCTTGCTTGCCAAGATGGTTTGGTCAGTCCAGAAAATATGAAGCTTATTGATAAAATCGCTGTCGTCGCATCTGAAAATCAAGGGAATTGGGTCGCTGGATACAATGAAGGTGATGCTAATTTGGACCCTGCAATCTGGTCCTCATGGATCAATGTGTCAGAAACGACTGACGCAAATTTCGCAAATATCGGGGCGACGTTGTCTGAATTCATTATTACGATTTCTCTCTCGGAAACCACTCACTTCAGTTGGCAGTCGCAACACGCAAACACGGAAATTTCAGAAACCTGTAATATAGTTTTGTGGGAAGGATATTACTACAATGCTCAAGGTCTGGCCGAGAAATTTAGACGCCCAAAACGAAAAATAAGAACTAATGAGGCTCAAACACGTCTGTGTTTGGACATAAATGATGAGTTTAGTGGATTTGCAGGCTCTCGGGCGAAAGGCCGAGAGCGGTGGGAAGGGCTGAAAGAAACTTACGGCGTGAAATATTAAGGCTTGGGGCACACAATTGTTCCAAATTAGGCGCGCCCAAAGCCAAACAAAATCTGGCAACGCCAATTTTGGCCGATATAACGGCGCTATGACAAAACGCATTGCACTTTATCCCGGCACCTTTGATCCGATGACCCTTGGGCACTTGGATATTATGAAACGGGCGTCGCGATTATGTGACAAGTTGATTGTTGGCGTGGCCATCAACAACGCGAAAAACCCGCTGTTCAGTCTCGAAGATAGGGTTGAGATGGTGGAACATGTGGTCCAGCCCTTCAAAGATCGAATTGAGGTCGAGGTGCTTCCTTTTGAAGGTTTGCTGATACATTTTGTTGAAAATTGCGGGGCCTCAATGATAGTGCGCGGATTGAGAGCGGTGAGCGACTTTGAATATGAGTTTCAAATGGCTGGGATGAATGATCGTCTCAATCCTGACATTGAAACCGTATTTTTGATGGCTGATCCGCAATATCAAACCATCGCGT
>CAZSKH010000317.1:0-2802 GCA_964607395.1 uncultured Algimonas sp. | reverse complement strand
TTTGGCGGAGCGCCCGTGGTTTTGAACATGTTGGCTAATGCAGAATCGTCTGAACAGAAATCTTTCGACCGAGAAATTCAAGTGATGACGGCTGGCGCTCCGCCACCGCCCGTAGTTTTAGAGGCCATGGCCGATTTTAATTTTAATGTGATGCATGTTTATGGGCTCACGGAAACTTACGGCCATATTCTGCAATCCGCGCCGCAAGATGACTGGTCTGAAAAATCGATTGCTGAACTCGCTGAACTGAAATCCCGTCAGGGCGTTCGCTTTGCCATGATTGATAGGGTGGATGTCGTTGATGAAGCGGGCGCGTCTGTTCCTCACGATGGGCAAACAATGGGTGAAATTGTCATTCGTGGGAATACGGTCATGAAGGGGTACCTAAAAGACAAACAGGCGACAGAAAACGTTTTCGCCAATGATTGGTTTGTTTCTGGTGATCTTGGCGTGATCTATCCCGATGGATATATCCAGCTCAAAGATCGCGCTAAGGACATTATAATTTCTGGCGGAGAAAACATCTCTTCCGTCGAAGTCGAGACTGCACTTTATAAACATGCGGCCGTCGGCGAGGTAGCGGTAGTCGCTATGCCGCATGAAAAATGGGGCGAGGTGCCCTGCGCATTTGTCGAGTTAACAGGCGAAGTAAGCGAAGAGGAACTTATTGAATTCTGCGGGCGCGAGATAGCGCGTTTCAAAAGACCAAAGAAAGTTGTCTTTGGCGAACTTCCCAAAACAGCAACCGGCAAAATACAAAAGAAAGTTCTGCGTGAGAGAGCGTTGAAGCTTTAAGTAGCCCAGGCTTCACGCCGGAAGACCTCCTCAACCATCGGACGAAAATGCTCTAGCGGGAATGTGTCATAATCCGGATCAAAACTATTTTGGTCCCAATCGGCACAAAATGTGACCGCTGCATTATAATGCGGACTGTTTTTGTACTTTTGCCGCGTCTCCGGATCGAGGCCCACTTTGTCGGCATAATATTTATACTGAAAAATGCCGTGGTGCTGGACAACCCAAGTGCATTCTTCCCGCACATAAGGTTTTAGAATAGCCGCAGCTAGGCTGTCATGATTAAACGGCGCGAGATCATCGCCAAGATCGTGAACGAGCGCGCTGACAATCCAATCAACATCCGCGCCGCTTCGTTCCGCTCGGGTGGCGCATTGAAGACTATGCTGGAGTCGATCAATTTTATATCCAGCCAGGCTGTCTTCTAACTGTTCAAGTTGTTTCATAATGCGATTTGGCAAATCATATGCGTATTCAGTCTCGTGTTTCGCGAGCAGGGCATAGTCATCCGCAGTGCCGTCACTCATCTGCGTGAAGGATACAATTGATTCAGTCATCTTCGCGGACCACCTTTGTCGTTGTCCCATCACGCGCCAGCATTCTGTAAAGAGAGCTCGGCCCGTCATGGTCGATGTAACAACCTTGTAGGTGTCGATGACCTTGCTTTCCATTGAAAGCTGTTCTGCCATGAAGCAGTCGATAATTATCCATCATCAGTAATGTTCCTGGTTGGAACGGAAAACTTATCTGGAACTCGTTGGAATTGGACATTTCATGAAGGCGTCGACGCCCTGCGTAGAAGAGCGATAATGTTTGAGTGTCAAGCGCGGGAACATAATCCAGTCGCGAGCTCAATCTGATGTGCCGAATGATGCCTTGATGGTCACGTTCAATCAGAGGACCATGATGTTCTAGAATTGCTGACGGGCCTTCATACCGAAATCTTACATTAACCTCTTCAAGAACCTTCGCTTGGTCAGGAGACTCTTCATGAAGTCTCTCCGCAATCGCCATACCGTCAACCAGGGTAGATAATCCGCCGCTCACCTCATTGCGAAGGCAATGTAAAAACTGGACCCCCGGAACAGGGTCTCTGTAGGGATTGTCTGTATGTGATGCGAGAGCCGCATCCGTATAGGCTATGTCTGATGGATTGGGTTTGGTCTCCACATTGAAGATTTCTCCAAAGTTGGTTTCCCTCAAATATCCGAAACGCCTCGCCATAGCTTTGAGTGAATCACGTTCTGTTGGAGTGTTTTGTATGACGCAATAGCCATGAATGAAATAACTCACCAACATGTCCTTCATACGCTCAGGCGAGTCCAAGTCATGCCAATCAAATTCTGGGCGCTGATTGAGGTTGGCATCCCAACTCTGTGGTTCTGGCGGTGTTTCGGGATTATGGCTCCATCCGAGCTCCTGAGTTATAGTGCTTAACTCAATTTGTGACCTATACCCATCGCTGAATAAGACCTCGATTTTATCCGCCTGGCAGGTTTCGATCTCCGTTACCTTCAAATCTGGAGATAATTCTGCATGTTCATATAGCCTCTGCCGACTGATAACATCAAAATGACATGGACCGCTGACCCTTTCCCTTATCCAAAGCGGGTGGAGCTCTACCCACTTATCTTGTCCATTAGAGAGTCTTATTCCGCCGCTTTTAAGGTCTATTTCAGCACTATTCTGAATCAAAGACATAAAGCCTCCTTCGGTCCTATTTACAAAGTAAATCAAGTTACGCAGGGTCGGCAAGAGCGAAGTAAACTATAAGAAAAGATAAGATGACCCATAATCAAAATACGAAATTAGGGTCACAGGAGCAGAACATCGTTCGAAAGTTTGGTTTCGAATTTCACAATCCTGTATTTTTCATTAGTGCGGCGCTCGTGCTGCTTTTCGCCGGGCTGACGCTGCTGTTTCCTGAGATTGCCAGCAAGCACTTGTTTGGCGCGAAGGACTGGTCGCTAGAAAACTTTGACTGGTTCTATGCTGTTTGCCCAATCA
>CAZSKH010000316.1:0-2805 GCA_964607395.1 uncultured Algimonas sp. | reverse complement strand
ATTTGGCATCTAAACAGCCGCTCCGAAACGTTGTAAAAATTCCTCATGCGTTGGTAGTTTTTGCGCCGTTCGATTCATGGCGTCCCGCATGGAATTAAGGCTATGATTCACCTGCGCAGGCGGCAATGACGCCACGATGGGGTCTACCGCTTTGGGATAGATGTTCTGCCCAACACAAACCGCAACCCAGCTGGGTTTCGAGAAGAGTTCATCATCATATCGGAAGACCCGTCCCGCTTCACGGAAGAGATTGATTTTCCTTTGAAGGCTGTCGGGGATACTCATGTTCCGGCAATAATTCCAAAACGGGCTATCGTCACGCTCGGTCGCCACATAATGGAGAATAATGAAGTCTCGCACTTGGTCGAACTCCTTCTGCATTTGAATGTTATATTCAGCTCTGACAACAGGCGAAACTTCTGCTGTCGGGAAGAGAGAAATAAAGCGGCTGATCCCCATTTGAATTAGATATAATGAGGTGGATTCCAGGGGCTCCAAAAACCCAGATGAAAGTCCAATGGCGATACAATTCTTATTCCAAAAACTCTCACGGCATCCGGTTTTAAAGCGAATTTTCCGAGGCTCGCCTTTCGCGGGACTGTCCAGTCCCTCCATCAGGATGTCTATCGCTTCGTCATCTTCCATATATTGGCTGGAATAGATGTGGCCATTACCAGTTCGGTGTTGGGTTGGAATGCGCCATTGCCATCCGGCTGTTTTGGCTGTGGCTTTGGTATAGGGCAAAAGCGGTCCAACCCGTTCACTCGCAACAGTTTGCGCCGTGTCGCAAGGCAGCCAATGACTCCAATCCTTGAATGGAACACCCAAGGTTTTTTCCGTTAGCAAGGCTCGAAAGCCTGTGCAGTCAAAGAAGAAGTCACCTTCAATTGTGTCGCCAGTTTCGAGCGTAAGGCCGGATATATCACCCGTTTCCGAGTCCTGACTGACGTCTTGTACCAAGCCCTCCACACGCATCACGCCGCGCTTTTCTGCATAATTCCGGAGATATTTCGCGTAGAGGGTCGCATCAATATGATAAGCATATCGGAGATGAGACATGACCGACTTTGGGTTTGGATTGGGCAAGGAAAATTTATTCTGCTTCGCCGCTACCGCACATATACTATATCTCTCTAGTTCTGCGGCCTGGCCATTGGCTTTGGAATGTAGCCAATATTGGTGAAAATCGATGCCCTGCATATCGACGCCATGTTGTCCAAAGGGGTGGAGGTACCGGTCGCCTTTTTTCCCCCAATCAATGAACTCGATCCCCAGTTTGAATGTGCCATTGGTTGCCTTGAGGAATTCGGCTTCATTTATTCCCAGCATGGCATTGAAGTTGATCATGTCCGGGATTGTGGCTTCACCAACGCCGACCGTTCCGATTTTGTCTGACTCGATCAAAGTCAGGCTTGCCGACCCTTCGGGCAGCATACTGGAGAGGGCGGCAGCGGTCATCCATCCAGCAGAGCCTCCGCCGACGATCACAATTTTCTTTAGGTTACTTTGCTGAGGATCAGCCATGTTTCTCTTTCAGATATTTGAGCAAGCCCGTCATATAAATACGATGGGCAGGCATCTTCTTTGCCATTGTTTCTACCGCGCCGCGCATTTGCGTCAGCCTATCTTTCAACTGGCCCTCAGCAATGTGGTCGGCGAGGGGATCATAACGCCTAGGCTGTCGCCCCATCCCTAGGTGGAGCATTGTCCAATCTCTCTCATCGAAGGGTTCATAATCATATTGGACCAGAGCACCGCGGTTTTCGAACTGCTCAATTTTCCGGGACAGTCGTTCGTCAGGCTGTGACGCTGTTGCGGCTTTGAGATAAGGCGTCTTTCCCGAATCACTAGGTAGGAAGAAAGCTGCGTGAAATAGTTCTGCATGGTCATAATCGGCGGTAAATCGGCGGTTATATTCCCGGCTTTCGACGGTCATTGTGCGGGTCACAGGAATGAGTTCAGCAAGGCGCTCTATATCTCTTTGCAGCAATAATATGGGAGCAGGGGTCAAGGGCTCTAGAATCGCAGCGCCATGTCCTATACTTAGGCAATTACCCGTCCAAGGCACCGGTAAGCGCCCCAGCTTCACCTCAATCGGCGTTTGGTCGCGGATTTCGTTAGTGGCCAGCGCTTTTGCCTCTGACTCCGGCGCGAATACGCGCAGCCGATGCGTTCCGTTTTGCAGAGGTATTTGCGCCTGCCAGCCATAATCCGTTCCTGTCAGCACTCTACAAACGCCGTCTAGTTTGTCTGTCCGGGTGAACGTGCTCATCGCTTTCAGCTGTCGGCCTGACGTTTGCGTTTGAGGTTTTGCGGCGATTATTTTTGAGTTTGGCCCGAGGGCGTCGATGATAAAGTCGGCCTTGAGAGACTCGCCGGTCGATAGCGTTACAGACTCAACATCATCGCCCTGTCGATGCACGGTCTCAATATCGGCTTTTAGCCATTTTAAGGACGATGCGCAGAGTTGGGCCGTTAGGCACTCACAAATTTCTTCCGGTAGAAAATGATACCCATATTCGATGTCCTTAAGAGGAATGTTCTGCCCTTCAGGTGGATGGGCAAAAACCCCTGCTTTGGCGGCGGCAGTCGACATGACATAGGATTCAAGCGCTGATTGATCAGGTGAGCTCGATTTCAATCGTGTTAGGTAATGATGAAAGCCGACCCCGTTATAGGCGGGGAGCGGCCGATGGAAGCTTTGCGTCCAAGCCCGGTTATCAGGTCCCCAGTCTCTATACTGCGTACCGAGAGAGAAGCTCGTATTGGTCGCGGGCAAAATGTCAGGTTCCGTCAGGCCTAAGC
>CAZSKH010000315.1:0-2811 GCA_964607395.1 uncultured Algimonas sp. | reverse complement strand
GCGACATCTTCCCCGATGAGGTTCGTCATAACAACGCCGTGCTTTGGGCGGGCATCGCCCAGCGGCCATCCTGCAACGGCGCGCATATGTTGTTCGAACTGATCCGTGCAGCCCGCATCCTGTGTCCAGTGACCGGAATTATGCACGCGCGGTGCTATCTCATTTACGATCAATTTGCCGTCGGCCATTTGGAAAAACTCGACGCCCATGACGCCGACATAATCCAGATGCTCGAGGATTTGCGCGGCCATCTTAGCGGCGCTGCCATCGTCCTGATCTGCGGGGGCAGTGCTGGTGTGGAGAATATGATTGCGGTGAACATTTTCCGTCAAGGGATAGGCCGCAATCTGGCCGTCCAATCCGCGCCCCGCCACAATGGAGACTTCGCGCACAAAAGGGATGAAAGCCTCCAAAATACAAGGCGCGGGAGACAGCGTCTCCCAAGCTGCGTCAATCTCGGCAGCGGCCCGAATAATAACTTGGCCCTTACCGTCATAACCAAATCGGCGGGTTTTCAACACACAGGGCAATCCCAAGCGTTTCACGGCGCGGCGCAAATCATGGACGCTGCCCACATCTTCAAATCCCGCGACCTCGAGCCCCAATTGCGCGCGCAGGAAAGACTTCTCAATGAGGCGGTCCTGACTCACATCCAGCGCCCGCGCACCGGGGCGCAAGGGCACGGCAGAGGCGGCAGCTTTTGCCGACATCGCAGGCACATTCTCAAATTCATAGGTCACCGCATCGCAGCTCTGCGCGAAGGCCAAGACAGCTTCGACATCATCAAATGCGCCCACAGTTACAGATTTGGCGACAATGGCCGCCGGGCACTCTGCCTCGGGGGAATAAATATGCGTCTTCAACCCCAGGCGCGTTGCGGCAACCGCGAGCATACGGCCCAGCTGTCCGCCGCCCAAAATACCGATGGTCGATCCGGGGGCGAGAATTTTATCCGAATGCCGACTGGTCGCTATATTCATGGGTTAGCCTTTAGGGTCATGGGCGACGGACGCCGTTTGAGCTGTTCTCCATGTCCGAAGACGCGCCGCCAAATCAGCATCGGACAGTGCCAAAATAGACGCCGCCATCAGGCCCGCATTCTTTGCGCCGGCTTTGCCAATCGCCAAAGTCCCGACCGGAATACCCCCCGGCATTTGTGCAATAGAGAGAAGACTATCCATGCCGGAGAGCGCCGCGCTTTGAACGGGTACGCCCAAGACGGGCAATTGCGTCATGGAGGCGCACATGCCGGGCAAATGCGCCGCGCCGCCGGCGCCTGCGATGATGACGTGAAAGCCATTATCTTCGGCGGATTTGGAGAATTCCACGAGGCGGTCAGGCGTGCGGTGAGCGGATATGACTTTGGAGGCATAGGCGACACCCAGCGCGTCCAGCACATCGGCAGCATGTTCCATTGTCGGCCAGTCACTGGTCGAGCCCATGATAATTGCGATTTTCGGTGAGGCCATTTTCGCCTGCTCCCATAAGTGTGCTGGTCAGCGTGGAAGCGATACACTGTAACCGCCTCACCGCAGGGGTCAAATGCCCATTCTCTCTGCATTGGGGAAATCTTAACACGCGATGGGTATAGGGATGCGGATATTTATCCTTCACCCGACTGAGAGCTTTGCAGCATGAATTCATCCCGCCTAACACGCGTTTTGCAAGATGCGGCAACCCCGCTGCACCGACGCAGTGCAGAGGCGGATACCAGATTGGTCAAAGCCAATGAGGCGCTGGCCGGTGAAATTGCGCAACTCCGTCTGCGGATTTTGGAATTGGAACATGCGGCGGATACAGACCCGCTGGTGCCCGTCTATAACCGCCGGGCATTCCTGCGGGAAATCTCGCGCGCGCAGACTGTCATGGCGCGCTATGACATGCTCTCGACACTGATATTTTTCGATCTCAACGATTTCAAATCGGTGAATGACAGGTTTGGACATGGCGTCGGGGATGACCTGCTGAAGATGATCGGGTCTGTCCTGCAAGAAGGTGTCCGTGATTGTGATATGGTGGCCCGTCTCGGCGGGGATGAATTTGGCATTTTGCTGTTTAAATCAGATGTCGAAGTGGCCCATGCAAAGGCCCAAACGCTGTGCTGCCGGATTGCCGAACAAGAAGTCTCCATGCCCACGGGCAGCGTCAGCATTACAGCTGCTTGGGGTGTAGCTCCCTGTGAGCCCGGAGATACGGTGGAACAAGTTCTCGCCCGCGCAGATCGCGCGATGTATATGTCAAAACGCGCGAGAGATTAGCCGCGTTACCTAGACGCGACATTTAGAGCGCCTTGATGATTTCCTCGACCATCTTCTTGGCATCTGACAATAACATCATGGTATTATCGCGGTAGAAAAGGTCATTATCGATCCCGGCGTAACCGGCAGAAAGGGAGCGTTTCACAAATAAAACCGTCGTCGCTTTCTCAACATCGAGAATAGGCATGCCCGCAATCGGACTTTGCGGGTCCGTCTTCGCCGCCGGATTTGTCACGTCATTCGCACCAATCACAAATGCCACATCTGCATTGGCAAATTCGGAGTTGATATCCTCAAGCTCAAAGACCTCATCATAAGGCACATTGGCTTCGGCCAGCAGAACATTCATATGTCCCGGCATACGGCCCGCAACTGGATGAATAGCGTAGACAACATCGACGCCTTCGTCCTTCAAGGCATCGACCATTTCGCGTGTTGCGTGTTGGGCCTGCGCGACTGCCAAGCCATAACCCGGAACGATAATAACCTTGGACGCGTTTTTCATGATGAAGGCCGCGTCTTCGGCCGACCCGCGTTTAACAGGGCGCTGTTC
>CAZSKH010000314.1:0-2831 GCA_964607395.1 uncultured Algimonas sp. | reverse complement strand
CCGGTGTTCCGTCCGCATTATTACCTTGGAAGTTCATTTCCTTTGGCTCGAACAAATCAAGTGCTTTGAACTCTTCAACCATTTTTTGTGTGGCCTGACGGTCACGCTCAAAGCTCTGAAGGAATTGGAAGGCTTCTTTTGTAAACTGCGACGTGTCGTCCTTATCAAAGAACATTTGCTCAGGCTTCTTATTTGTAACGCATTCGGCTTGCTCATCAATACAAACAACGAAACGATCATTGGCGTTATCGCCCGCAAGCACGAAGGGATAGCGGCGCGCGAAGGCAGGCATATAGAAGTCGACTTCAAATTGGCCTTCCTTGACGAAGAGGTTCTCACCGGAGCGAATACCCATAACAGCCAGCGGAGACCGATCCGCACCCGCGAAAATAATCGGCATGGAGGCTGCCGCTGCGCCAAATTCTGGCGCTGTCAATGGCATGAAATGTTGGTCCGCCATAAATGCAAACGGCTTATCAACTTGCTTGACGCCAAATTTAGAGTGGTTGTCCATCGTCAGCGGGACGGGCTTCTCGTAAAACATCACATTGCCGGAGACAGTTGGTGAAGTGTCGTCAGGTTTCTTGGCCATGATTTTCCCCATTTTTGTGAGCTTGCGCCCACGCGTTGAAATCTAAGCCGCGCCCATAGCGCAGGCACCGGGCTTCATCAATACCGTATTGCTGTTGGACCCGTGCATTCCGTTGACCTATAGAGACGCCATGAGCAGCGCACATAAACATGAATATCCTCAACTCAGTATCCTAGAACGGATCGACCAAGCGCGTGCGATTGTCGAGGGCGCGAATGAACGTTTCACGCCGCTTCGCGCGCATGTGCTGGAGTTGATTATTAAAGATGGAAGAGCCGTTAAAGCTTATGATCTTTTGGACCGCCTAAGCCCCGATGTCGGCAGCCCAAAACCGCCAACGGTTTACAGAGCGCTGGAGTTTCTTTCGCGTCACGGGCTCATCCACCGCGTCGAAGCGCTGAACGCATTTATCGCCTGCGACCATAATCATCTTCATGATCACGCGCATGATCACGGCGATGGATCGCATCGTCATCTCGCCGAGTTTTTTGTCTGCGAAAAATGCCACGCTGTCGAAGAGCGCCATGCGCATGATCATATAGAGTGCAAACCCGAAGGCTTTTCGATTACACGCTCTGTTGTTGAACATTACGGCATTTGCGCCAGTTGCCCAGGTTAATTCATTTCCTGTTGAAGTCATGCCATAAAATGAGATCGAGACATGGGCTGATAGGCTTTAGTTTCAAAGTCTCTACAAACAGGAATTGAACGATTTGAAAAACGATCTTCTGACTGATTTCACTCTGACATGGGCAGGCGAATGCTCGGCTTGGGAATGTGACGAGTTAGGGCATATGAATATGCGCCACTATGTTCATAAAACCGATGAAGCGCGGCGCAGCTTGATTATCAAGCTTGGGCTGCCGCGCGCCTTTCATCCTGGTGTTGCCAGCACGGTCCGTTGCCGAGATTTTCATATCAAATATCAAGGTGAAGCCCGTCCCGGAAACCCATTGCGTATCGACTCCGCAATATTAGAGCTGGGCGAATCTACAGCGCGGATATGCCATATCATGACCCATCGGGATGGACGCATTGCGGCGACGATTGTTGAAACGGTCGAGCATGTTTATTTGCCGGAGGACAAAGTCTTCCCGTGGCCCAAACGTGTCCGGGACATCGCCCCGCAATTCACGGCCGAATTGCCTGCGCCTGCAAAAGCTAGAAATATTGACGGCGAGGCCGTTTTTATCGGCATGAGCTTGCATGAATTAGAAGCAGCGGGCGCCGCCACTATCGGATCGGGCGTGTTTGGCAGCTCTGAACTGGACATTACCAACCGCGTGACGATGGGGAGTTTTTTCGGGCGGACCACCTCCACTATTGCTTGGTTCCGCGAGGGTTGGCCCGAGTTTGAGGACCCAGAATATCAGGCAGGCGGCATGAGCGCGGCGCTCTTGGAAATGCGCGCCGTCATCCACCGCTATCCGCGGCGCGGCGATGCTTATGCATATCTCCCGGCCTTGACAGGCGCGAACCCTTATACGCGGCAATTCGTGCATAATATCGTTGATCCCGTGACTGGAAAGAGCTGGGTTTCCATGCAGGCGAGTGGCTGCAAATTTGATCTGAAAGCCCGCAAGTTGGTGAAGGCGAGTGAAGCGGATTTAGCCTTATTGGAAAAAGGCCGCTTAGACGGGGTGAGTGCTTAAGTCTTACTCAGGATGTCTTTTAAAACCCGCGTCGCCAGTTCCGTTTGAATGAATGGAAATAGATGTCCGAGGTTTGGATCAAATGTGACATCAATATTGGGTTGCGCATTTTGCACAGCGGCGCGGGTTGATTTGCTGGAGACGGGCACGCGTCCGCCCGCATATATGATTTTCGAATTATCTGGTAGGGCGCGTGCGGCCTTAAAGAGATTATGCCATTGCGCGACAAATATGGCTTGTTCCCATTTCGGATTGCACGCCAATTCCCACATCCCGTCTGCGCGCTGCACCAGACCGCCTTTGATGTAATCCCGAAGAACCTCGTCCTCCATGCCCTTAAACGCCCCACGTCCTTGCCAGCGCGCGAAGGCGGCCTCCGGGCTTTCAAATTCGGATTTCCGCCGACCAGCGTTGCGCGCAATCGGCACACGTTTTTTCATATAGCTGCGCCCGCCCGGAAGGTTGGACGTCAGGCGGAATAGAAATGGCACAGAGACGGGATCAAATCCTGCATAGCCGGATATGCGTCCCCTCAGTAAGGGCGCGGCCAAAATGCCCGATACAGCCCCGAAACTATGCCCGGCTAA
>CAZSKH010000313.1:0-2848 GCA_964607395.1 uncultured Algimonas sp. | reverse complement strand
GCGATTTTGAAGATGCCGTAATCGGCCTGTTCATAAGTTTCCGCCGTGCCGTTTTGGAAATAATATCGCGGCGCGCCAAAAGTGACGCCCCGTCTTTGTTTGATATAATTGATGCGGACTTCGGAGTCCGCCAAATCTTCCCCGCCCGCCACGCGGCTAAAGCGGCCAACTTTATTCTCATCCAATGTGAGGACGAATTGCCCCGAAGGCGCCAAATCATCTGGCAGATCTCTTTGGACTTCTTCGGCATATCTCAGGGCCATAAAATCCCCCATCATCAGCGCGCGGGGGTCGACGGGTCGTAGGTCTAGAAGAACGGTTTCGCCCTCCGCTTTGATGGCCTCCAACGCCTTAATCTGACTCCCGAACAGCGCGGCAATGCCGAGCGCACCTAAGGCAATTAATCCGTAGCGAAGAACACTCATGGCGCGGCCTCCAATTTGCGGTTCACAAAGATCCAAACGCCCAGAAAGATCAATCCTGAAACAAAGAGAACAATCGACTTGGTCAAGAGATCGAGGCTGAGGTCATAATAAAACATCGTTAGGAAATAGATTTGCAACAACGTGCCGATAACGGCCAAGCTTCGCGAGCCCAGAATATAGCCTGTCAAAATTAAGAGCAGCGCCGACGCCCCGCCCAAAGGCACACAGGCCGCCGCAATCACGAGAGGAATGAGAGCGAGCAATGGTGGTTTGAAGTCCGAGACGCCTCTTCCCCTGTTTAGGTAGAAAACGCTTCCGAGCAGGAGGATGAGGCTAATCACTCGCGCGTTAAAATCATCGGAAAAACGCGATGTATCCGCCAAGCTCTCCCAGCGCTGCATATGAACCAAGGCAATGCCCAAAATCGCAGGGGCCATCAGGAATGCTGTCCCCGCAGCCTTATATAGGCGCGCCCCAATGGGCCGTGTCAGCAAGAAAACGCCAAGACCGGTCGCAATGACCAATATGACGCTTTCGACCATGGGTATATTTAAATGATATGCCTCGACACCGATCAAGGTGATGATCGCGGCGGCGGATAGGAATTCCAAAATTCGGTCCCGCACGAGGGTCAAAACAAGGAGGCTTAGAACAAGAAGTAGAATGATGATTGCGTCAAAATCTCTGAGAATATCGCCGAAACCAAATGCACATAATAACCCGCCCACAATAATCATGGTGTTGAGCATATGCTGGACATAAGGCGAATGTGTCTTTCGTCTCAACAAGATCGAAAACCCAAAAATGACAGCGCCCAGAACCCCGAAAACGACTTCGTTATCAAAACCCACTATGACGGCCACAAATGAGCCGAAGAAAAAACATCCCAAAATGGCCGTCAGAACCCCCGCAATGGCAAGGAACATCGACATATACCAAGGCTGCTCGCGCTCCAGCGTTTGCGACAGGACCTCGGAGACAAGGCTGGCCTCCACGCCTATGCGCTGACTGAACTCAGCGATCGGCATGGCTGCCGCTGGGAGAGTCGTGCCATCCTCTGGTTCGGCGTTGTCGGGATTGGTTTTGAACCGCCCGATATAATGCCGAAAGGCTGCGACGAGCCCAATCGTCAATCCGCCGAGCCAGAGGAAGACAAGAAAGAAATAGATGGCCCCGTGGCTGAAATCCCCGAACAGTTCAAACCCGAACTGCGCGACCAGTGTGAACAGACCGAAACTCGCCAGCGCCAGTGTCGCGAGGCTGGGGGCCTTGAAATAGAGATATACTAATAGCCCGCCTGACACTGTGAGAGCCAGCATCCAGAGCAAATCATCCATGTCCCAGAAACTCTCAGTGAAACCCACAAAAGCGAAACCACATACGCCCAAAACCAAAAACACGCGGAACCACTCCGCGCGGGCCCATTTGAGACGCGGCGCGAGGAATTTATCCAAGACAACCACACCGCCAACCAATCCGGCGGAAACGCCGATATTCAGGACATTCGCCGCGAAATGCGATCCGGCCAAACGCAAACCCGAATTCGCATAGGTCGTTATCGCGACGGTCAATATCACCAGCCAGACCGTCCAATGCGCCAAATTCCGCGACGCCAGCGCAAAGGGCAGCGTCAATATGGCCCAAAACACAAAGGGCGTATGGATCATCGCCGGCGTTTGATAGACCTGCCCGAGAACAGCAAACATCACCCCGACCAGCACAGTCGCACCAATCCCAAACGCTTGCCCGGCAGGGCTGTCCAGCCGCGCGATAATCCACGCGAGAAGACACGCCAATATCCCGCCGCCAACAACGGCGAATTTCGCCATGCCGGACAAATCATTCCAATTAAATGCAAAGAAAAAGATGATACCGGACAGAATATGCCCGACCGCAATCGCCAGCAGCGCGCGAATGGCCCAGACCTTCCAGAACGCGCCATCGCGCAATACGGAAACCGCTTGTAAAAATTGATTGGACCGCAGCGCACCCCCTTCAATCAAGAGCGGGACCTCCTCCGACGTGACGGTCCCAGTCAAACTTATGGGGGAACTCACAGTAAAACTCTCATAGGCGAACGGTAAGAGCAAAGCGGGTGATTAGCAAATGATCTAAATCTCTGCCCGCGCAAATGAGCAGAGATTGGGGCGTTTGGTTCACCGTTGAAGATCATCAGCTCGTCTGCCTCTGCGTGGTGCTCGGCGCAGAAGCTCCCGGCCTCCCCGAACCCGTCACAGATGAAGTCCGCGCCTTCTTTGAGGAAAACATTGCCTGGCTCACCGAAGTCTTCACAGGGCTAGGCGCGGCACACCCAGACAAAAAAGCAAAATCCACCCTCGCGGTGTTAGAAGGCGCGATGATCGTGAGTTCCGTGAATGACGATAATAGCGTGTTTGATGCAGCGGCGGCGTTGGTATTGGGGG
>CAZSKH010000312.1:0-2850 GCA_964607395.1 uncultured Algimonas sp. | reverse complement strand
ACGAACCCAAAATTGACCGCGCCCTGATTGTCGGGGCGGGTATCGCAGGACGATCCCTCGCCCATGCGCTAGCGGCCCGTCATATCCCTTTTGATATCATCGATAGCGGCACCCATCCGGCGGCCAGCGGAAATCCGGCAGCACTCGTCAAACCGCGCTTTGACCTGCAAGACCGCCCGGAAAGCCGATTTTTCCTCTCCTCCTATTTACATGCGCTGCGAGAATATCCGGAAAGCTGCGTTTTGGAACGCGGGATAAGCCAAATACCCAGACATGAGACAGAGACGGAGCGGTTTGAAAAACTCGCCCAACAAGCCCCGCTGGGCGACGGTCATTTGAAGTGGCAAGGCGACAGCCTTTGGATTGAAAGCGCGCGGGTTATCGACCCTGCGAAAATCTTTGACGACTTTGAAATCCGGCGGGAGAGTTTTGAAATGGGTCAGGACAGCTCTCGCTATAGTCATATCTTTCTGGCGGCTGGATATGGCATTCAATCTCTCGCGCCAGACCTCGCTATGCGGTTTTCGCGGGGACAAGTAAGCTGGGCGAAACCCGTGTGGGAGCAATCCGCCGCCTATGGCGGATATGCTATAAACCTGGATGGCGCCGTCCTCGTCGGCGCAACCCATGACAGATTAGACAGCGGCAACCCGTTCGAATTGCGGGACAAAGATGACGTGAAAAACCTTTCCGCCTTAGCCGCGATATCCGGGCAAACCGTTACGCCCGTAAACGGTCAATCCCGCGCCAGTGTGCGGGTGACAACGCCCGATACATTGCCATTAATGGCGAAGATCCGCGAGAATATATGGTCTTTGACGGGGCTCGGAAGCCGAGGCTTTACATTTGCGCCCTTACTGGCGGAAAGCTTGGTTGCGCAAATTTGCGGCGAAGTCGGCCCGCTTGACAAAGACCTTAGGGCAAAATTCTCCGCCCTGAGGTAATTGAATTATCCGCGCGAGCGAATTTCAACATCGCCTGATCCAGAGGCGTTTATCTCCGCCACGCCGGTCACACGGTTCACATAAATATCACCGGAACCTCGGGTGCTGAGATTGGCGTTTTCCGCCTCGCCCTCATAGTCCGTCGTGGCTGAGCCGCGCACAATGATTGTCAAATCCTCAACACGTCCATCCTCGACATCAATATCGCCGGAACCATGGGATTTCAGGTAAAGCTGCGCGCCGGTTACGGACGAGACTTCAAGATCACCGGAGCCAAAACCAGAATAAGTCAATGACCCTTCGACGTCGTTTAATTCCACATCACCGGACCCATGGGAGGATAGATCAACTGATCCAGTTACGTCTCCAGCGCCAAGATCACCTGATCCATGCAGGCTCATCTCTATGGATGCCGCGTCGCCCAGATCAATATCACCGGAACCGTGAGATTTCGCAACGAGGTTACCCGTATCACCGCCGGAGAGATCGCCTGATCCTTTCAGGCTGGCCGCAATCTGGCCAGTGCGTCCAACATCCACATCCGCAGATCCGCGGCTGTCTAAGGCCAATGTGTTTTCCACATCCCCCAACGTCACATTTCCGCAGTGACGAAGGTCTAAGTCAGCCTCCAAAATATGCGGCGTCCCGATTGTGAACACGACCGAATTTCTTACAACCAGTTTCGTGTCGGCCGGAACTGTGATATTCAGAACCGGATAATCTTCGAGGTCTTTATAGCCACCAAACCGGCCTTCGCTCTTTTTTCCAAACCAATCGATGTCAAAACTACCATAGCTGGATTTACAGTCCTTTCCGTCAATATTGCTCTCGCCGCCATCGACGGTCTTATTGCTGCGCCCGGAGATATTCGTGTCTCCGGCATTCTCCTCAATCTTAACGGACAGTGGGCCATTTGACCAATTGATGGACCCGACGAAATTCCGGATTTCAAGACTGTCTTGTGCAGAGGCTGCCGGCGCAAGGGCCAGACCTGCGAAGGCTGCGGAACTGATGAGTATGGTTTTGATGAAATGTCTCATTTTAAAATCCGATCCGAATATGAAGGTCCCCGGGAAATTCGACATCCAAAAAGATGTCGGTCGTATCTGTGATGGACAGTTCGAACCCGTCATCGCCGTGGCTGATTTCTAGATATGAAAACTGCGCGACGATGGCGTCTGCGGCGGGAAGGGTGAGACCGATTTGTTCTGCCGCGGCCGAGTCACCAATGGCGAGCGGCACGCTGGGGGCAGAGGCCCCGAATAAAAGTGTGGTTCCAAGAATGGCGGTCTTAATCATGGCTGTCTCTCCCTTAGCCAATCGCGTGAGTATATGGCGCATGGCACTGCGCCGTTTGATATTTGTAGTGGGGGTGAAGCGCCCCTCTCTCCTGGGAGGCGCTTCTGGTTTATTCAGCTTTACAAGTCGCGGAAATCTCTATTGAGCTTCCATTCCTTGGATGTGATGGACCGTTCAAGATCCTGTAAACGGACTTCCAGCGATCGAAACTTGGACCGGACATCATTATATGTCGTTGTCGATCCGGCGGTTCCGGCGCGGGCTTCGACCTTGCTTCTCGCTTCACTTTGCTCGCGATATTCCCGAATATAGGGGGCGCGGGTATCCTTGGGCATGAGCGCCCAGAGGATGAAGTAAACGAGAATAGGTAAGCCCGTGAAAATGATTAGCAAAATCGTCAGGATGCGAACCATTGTGTGGTCCCAACCTAGATAATCACCAATCCCGGCACAGACGCCGCCAAGTTTACCGTCAACCTTGTTCCGCGTTAGGCGGCGTTGAGGTGCTTTGCCGGATACAGTGTCCCAGCTATTCCAGTCATTGCTATCCCGGCTCATTTCTCTCTCCAATCCGGGACTTCGTCGTCCAGAATACGCTCCAAAACGGC
>CAZSKH010000311.1:0-2863 GCA_964607395.1 uncultured Algimonas sp. | reverse complement strand
CTGCCCCGAATACAACCCCTGTTGCCCTGTCGAAGGCGACCTAGCATAGGGATTTCGACGTGCCTAGAGCTTTCATAGCGGCTTGTTAGATGTTATCAACACCCTGAAAACCGTTCTATATCATAGCCATACCGCCATTTATGTGGAGAGTTTGCCCAGTCACATATGCAGCCTCATCAGAGGCTAAATAGAGCGCTCCCGCTGCTATATCGCCGCCTTCGCCCAATTTTGCCGCCGGGATTCGAGAGAGAGTCGCCTCTTTTTGCGCATCATTGAGCGCGTCCGTCATCGGCGAGCGGATAAATCCAGGCGCGATACAATTGACGGTGATGCCGCGTGAGGCGACTTCTTGCGCCAGCGATTTCGAAAACCCGATCATCCCGGCTTTCGACGCGGCATAATTGGTCTGTCCGGGATTACCCGTCACACCAACAATAGAGGTGATGCCGATAATGCGGCCAGATCGCGCTTTCATCATCGGGCGTAGACACGCCTTTGCGAGACGGAAGTAGCTTTCCAAATTGATGGTGATGACATCATCAAAATCAGCTTGCTTCATCCGCATCAAGAGACCGTCTTTGGTAATGCCTGCATTGGCGATGAGAATATCGATGGGACCGCCTAGGGCCTCCGCTGCTTGGCCTGGCAGCGCATCAACCGCGTCTCCATCAGACAGGTTACACGGCGTCACAGCCGTCCTTTCACCCAACTCTGCGGCTAGTGCTTCCAGCTTCTCGGCGCGCGTCCCGGACAAAGCGACATGCGCGCCTTGTTTATGCAAAAGCCGCGCAATCTCGCCGCCCAAACCACCCGTAGCCCCCGTCACCAGCGCCCGTTTTCCTGTTAAATCAAACATAGTTTACCCCTTAATCTTCGCCGCGAAGGCTTCCAGCGCTTCGGGACTGTCTAACTGATTGCCATCTAGGCCTTTGACGATCCGGCGTAGCATGACTGTCAGAACCTTGCCGCAGCCCGGCTCTGCCATTGTGTCAATGCCGCCATCGCTCGCCATCCACTCTACGCTTTCGCGCCAGCGCACGCGGCCCGTCACCTGTTTCACGAGGTCTTCGCGTAGGTCATCCGGGTCGGTAATCGGGCGGGCTTGAATATTATTCACGACAGGCACAAGCGGCGGCAACATGGTGGAATCGCTCAACGCATCACGCATCGCATCCGCAGCAGGTTGCATAAGATCGCAATGGAAAGGCCCGGAAACGTTCAGCATCATCGCTTTTTTTACGCCTGCATCCCGCGCAGCTTGGGCAGCCGCTTCGACAGCCGCTTTTTCGCCCGATAAAACGATCTGCCCGGTCGCATTGTCATTGGCGATCTGAACAATGCCGTGTTCAGACCCGGCAGCACAAGCGGCTTCGGCATCCTCGACGCTCGCACCCAAAAGCGCTGCCATCGCGCCGACCCCAACAACCACAGACGCCTGCATCGCTTCGCCGCGAATGCGTAGGAGCTTTGCTGTATCCGAAATTGTCAGGGTTTCCGCTGCTGCGAGCGCAGAATATTCCCCAAGACTGTGCCCCGCAACAAAACCCGCATCTGTGACCTTCACGCCAAATTCCGCGTCCAGCGCCTGCATGGCCGCCAAGGCGCACGCCATCAAAGCGGGTTGGGTATTTGAGGTCAGTGTCAGATCGGCCTCAGGACCATTCCACATCAAATCTGACAAATTCTGGTCCAGCGCCGAATTGACCTCGTCAAATACAGCCTTGGCAGACGGAAAGGCGTCGGCGAGAGATTTCCCCATACCCACAAATTGACTGCCCTGCCCCGGAAATATGAATGCGAATGCCATAAAAGACCTCTCCGATTAAGAAAACACAAGCTAGGCTATCCTGCACGTGGGTCAATGCGCTTTAGATAAATTCGGGCGCCTCTTTCCACAGGCTGTCAGTCTTGCGTCAATCTTAACAAAATTAATGTGGCGTTAACTATGGTTAACTAGCACAATCGCGGGGACGAGTGATTGATTCGAGGATTTATGAATGGCCTTTTTTCGCAAGACAAAGCCGAAGAGTGAAACTGCGGAGGAACGCTTGGCGAAAGCGGAGGCTAAGCAAAATCAGGAGAAATGGGATGAGTTGGAACGGATGGTCAACGACCAACCTAGCTCAACCCCGCCGTCCTCATCCGCAAATGCGGCGCTGACATCTTCATCCTCCAAACTGGATATAGACCCCCAAAACATGCGAGATGGCAGCGAAGACGGTTTCGCGTCGGACCTAAAAGTTGACATGCCGGAAGGCTCTGAATTCGTCGACGTAACTCCGAAAGTTCCAGCTCCGAGCGCGCGCGAAACGAGGACAGCCATGGCGCCGTCAGAAAATTTTGAGACAGCTGCACGTAAAGAGACCTCAGACCTCTCCAACAACGCCGCGTCTACCGCTGCGCCGCGCGCAAAATTTGTATCCCATCCCCCTGCCGTTAACCGCGCTGAGCGCGCAGACATCGGCGCAATGCGTCTGGATGTCGCCCGCATCTCCGCTGATATTCAAAGCGGTGAAGAGCTTTATCGCCGCGCCCAACAACGGATTGAGAACCTGACAGGGTTTGTGGAGCGGGCCGAAATCGACTTCTCCATGCTGAACCGATTAGAGCCTGAAAACCGCCGCCTGAAAGCGCGGAACCGGACGGTTGAACGGGAAATCGACGCAAATATTCAGAAAATGAATGTGTTGCGCGCAGATCTGGAAGATCGCGAACAAAGACTGGCTGAGAAAACGCGGGTCTATGAGTCGACAATGTCCAAACTCTCCGTCGCGCAGAAGTCTCTTCAGGAATATGAGCGGGCCCTAAACACGTCACGCGAAAATTCTGATCGCAATGCCCTAAACGCCGAACGCCTCCAAAC
>CAZSKH010000310.1:0-2888 GCA_964607395.1 uncultured Algimonas sp. | reverse complement strand
TGGTCAATGGCGCAAAACATGTGTTCATCGAAACCAATGGTAAGATGATCAAAACAAACATTCGGTTCCGGGATAACACCCAGTTGATGAATATTTGTCAGCGTATTGTTAGCCAAGTTGGCCGACGCGTTGACGAGGCATCGCCGATTTGTGACGCGCGTCTTCTGGACGGTTCGCGGGTGAACGTGATTGCGCCGCCGCTATCTATTGATGGCCCAGCACTCACCATTCGTAAATTTAAGAAAGACAAGCTGCGCCTTGCAGATCTTGTCAATTTTCAATCCATATCTCCAGCCGGGGCGAAAGTGCTGCAAATTATCGGCGCTTGCCAATGTAATATCGTTATCTCTGGCGGTACGGGTTCCGGTAAGACGACTTTGCTCAACGCTTTGACCGGATTTATTCATCCGGATGAGCGGATCATTACCTGCGAAGATGCGGCGGAATTGCAGCTGCAACAGCCGCATGTTGTGCGTCTCGAAACGCGCCCACCAAACCTTGAAGGCAAGGGTAAGATTACCATGGCAGATTTGGTGAAGAACTGTCTGCGGATGCGTCCTGAACGGATCATCGTGGGTGAGGTGCGTGGACCAGAAGCGTTTGATCTTTTGCAAGCTATGAACACAGGCCATGATGGCTCCATGGGAACGCTCCATGCGAACTCCCCGCGCGAGGCGCTTTCGCGTTTGGAATCTATGATTACGATGGGTGGTTTCTCACTGCCTGCGAAAACAATCCGCGAGATGATTGTCGGCTCTGTTGACGTCATTGTTCAGGCTGCGCGTCTGCGCGATGGATCGCGCCGGATTACAAAAATTACAGAAGTCATCGGCATGGAGGGCGATGTCATCGTCACCCAAGATCTTATTGTCTATGAAATGGACGGCGAAGATGCTGATGGGAATATCATCGGCGAACATAAGTCGACAGGTATTGCGCGTCCGGCCTTCTGGGACCGCGCTCGCTACTTCAACCTTGAAAGAGATCTGGCCGAAGCGCTGGATGCCGCAGGGTCCTAAGTGGAACAACAAACCTTACTCGGACTTTGTGCGGCGGGAATCGTCGTTTGCTTTGGGCTGCTATTGATGGGGGACAAATCCTCCGCCGAGTCCAAACGCGTGCGTCAGTTTGCGGGTAAGAAAACGCTCGGTTCGAATATCAAAGATAAGCTCAAGGTCGAAGACGCCGGAAACCGCCGGAAACAAATCGAAGAGTCGCTGGGCAAGATCGAAGAGCGCCAAAAGTCTAAAAAGAAAAAAGCGAAGACGATTGAATCTCGGATCATGCAAGCGGATTGGTCGATGAAACCTCAGACGTTCATCATAGTTTCAGTTGTGCTCGCGGTTGTCTTCCTGGCGATACCTTTTGTTTTGGGTTTGCCGCCACTCGCCTGTGTGATGCTTTCCTTTGTTATGGGCTTTGGACTACCCCGCTTTATCCTGAACGGCGCAATTGCAAGACGTCAGCGAAAATTTACAGATCATTTTGCGGATGCGATGGACATTATTGTTCGGGGTGTGCGGACTGGTCTGCCATTGGGTGACTGTCTGAAAATCATTGCGCATGAAAGCCCAGACCCACTCGGAACAGAATTTCGACGCGTGGTCGAGGGTGAAAGTCTCGGCATTCCAATCGATGTGTGTTTGGAACAATTATATGAGCGGATGCCAATTTCCGAGGTCAATTTTTTTGCGACCGTTTTGAACATTCAGAAAACAACAGGTGGTAACCTCGGTGAAGCCTTGGCCAATCTTTCAAATGTTCTGCGAGGCCGGAAAGTCCTGCGCGAAAAAATCAAAGCGCTCTCTGCGGAAGCGAAAGTCTCATCCATCATCATCGGATCTTTGCCGATTATTGTGATGATCTTGGTGACTATCGCGAGCCCAGATTACATGAATGATCTCTATAAGACGCCAACGGGTCAAAGAAATATGATGATCGGCGCCGTCATGATGGTCTTCGGCACGCTCATGATGCGCAAAATGATTAATTTCAAGTTCTAGGAAGGCGGGAGATCACGTTATGAGTCCAGAATCCGTTTCCCTTTTTCAAAATGCCGGGTCCGCATTAATCGCGATCTTATTTGTTGCGTCTTTTTGGATTGTTGTCGTTCCTATGTTGGAAGGCGATAAGAAGAAAAAGCGTATGGAGTCCGTCGCGACGGCGCGGGATACTATGCGCAAATCCCGCTTAGATACGCTTAAAGCTGACAACACTCTTCGGGCAGATGGTAAAGGTGTTGCGAAAAACCTTGTAGATCGGTTTAGCCTTGAAAGACTTCTCGAAGCCTCAGATCTGAAAGATAAAATGGCGCAAGCTGGCCTTCGCGGGCAAAAGCCAATCTATGTTTTTTACATGTCGCGCCTGGTGCTTCCGCTTGCATTAGGATTTATGGGTCTAATTCTGCTTGTTGTCCTTAACCTGCCAGGTTGGGAGTTCGCACAACGGATGGCGGCGACCGTCGGACTAGTCGCTGTCGGGTATTACCTTCCCGCGATTTACATCAAGAACGTCGCCAAGAAACGCTTGGCCTCTATTGTCCCGACATTTCCAGACGCGCTTGATTTGCTGTTGATCTGTGTCGAGGCAGGTATGTCTGTTGAACTGGCCTTTGGCCGGGTGGCGGAAGAGATGGGCGATGCATCTGTCGAGCTTGCCGAGGAATTTTCCCTGACAACAGCCGAGCTCTCCTACCTGACATCGCGTCGATTGGCCTATGAAAATCTGGCGCGCCGAAATAATCACCCCGGTATCCGGGCTGTCGCGACCGCGCTGGTTCAGGCTGAACGCTATGGTACGCCGCTTGGTGATACATTGCGGACGATGGCGAATGAGAACCGTCAGATGCGCGTTATGCAGGCGGAAAAGAAAGCGGCAGCCTTGCCCGC
>CAZSKH010000309.1:0-2929 GCA_964607395.1 uncultured Algimonas sp. | reverse complement strand
AAATGCTGAGATTGGATCAAAGCTGACCTGCTCACCCTGATAGGGGGCAAGGAACATAAACGGTATGAACATACAGCTCGTGATCACAGAGTCTGAGAATCTCATGATATTCATGTTCTCATGGTCCGTAAAAAAAATCTCATAGATCCGGTGGTAGTTTCGGGCGAGCACAAACCCGAAGAGCAGTCCCCAAAGGATGATTATGACAAACACAGCATCGAACACAAAAAGGACTTTAAGTGATATGCGTTAAGAATCGATTTCAACGGCGTGGCGCCTAAAACCTAAGCATAAAAAACCCCGCTAGGCACGAGCCGAGCGGGGCTAGGGATTTAAGAATGACGCGAGGCGTTATGGCTTCCAATCGCCCGTGATCATGCAGGTGCCGTCACCCGCATCTTTGGTTCCGGCTGGACAATTTAGCGGAACGGCGACGGTTGAAGCGGCGGCTGGCATTTGCCCAGATTTTTGGATGATGTGGGCTTCACCTGAATGTTGGCCTGACGTGATCATGGATTTGGCTTTTTCATCCGCGCTCATGCCCCAAGTCTCGCCGTTCATTTTGGCTTTTTTCTTAGACATTTCGAGCGCCTTGGCACGGGCTTGCTCCATGGCCAAAGCCTTGCCGGCATCCATGACGCCGTCTTTGGAAACGCCGTCCGTATATGTCGTCGACGAGCCTGTCATGCCGTCAATTTTCGCAGCGGCGCGGTTCTTCACGACAGCGATAGCGGCATCTTCCTTAGACCCGCCTTGGATCATGGTGCTGCCGGCAATAACCGCGTCCTCAGTCGTCATATTATCCATGACGGTGTCGATGGCTTTCTCTTTGACGACATCGACCGCGCCGTCCGTAGGAACTTGCGCAAAAGCGGAGCAGGGCACGGTCATCAAGGCCGCAGTTATCAAGAGGATTTTAAAGTGAGGCATAGTGTTCTCCATTCATTCAAGGGGTGTTTTTTCTCGCGAGATTGGGGCCAAAACAAGGCATTTACGCATGACCTGACAGAAATTTCATCAAATATAGGGGCCGGAGTCGTGTCGCGAATTTTTCGGCGGAGGCCGTCATTTTTCTCGCGCATGTGTGACGGGCGTCACGTTTGGCGCGCAAAAGTTGTTCTAAACAGAAGATCCCGAGACGGGGCGTATCGGGACCCCTGGTGCGGCGGGCACTGTCGTTTTTCCCTAACGCGGCGCCCGCTTGCACCTTCCTACCGGGGCGGGGTGTCCTTCAAGCCCCGCCCCCTATTTTGGGCAAGCCTGCGAATACAGATTTACAGGTCCGGAACGATGACCTCTTCCGCCTCTGGCTCTACGATCTCAGACTCCGGTTTTTCATCACTCTGGGCCGCCAGCTCTGCCGCCTCAATGCTGCTAGATGCATCCCCATCACGCGCAGCAAAAGCGGCGCTATATTCACCGCCTAGGACAAGGTCCCTAAAGGCTTCATCTCCGCGTTCTGCGCGCATAACGGCAAAGGTTACAAATTCATCGGCATTCAAGCTGCCGTCTTGATCCAGATCCGCAGATAGGAAATTTGAGGCGGCCGTTTCCAGCGCGGGGTCGAGGTCGATTTCTCTATCTGCGTCCTGCGCAAAAGCAGGCGCGGCAAAAAGACTGGCGATTGCCATCATAGTAAGCGTCTTGACGTTGGACATAATTCTCTCCGTTTTCCAACACCTTCCCAGCGCTGAGAGCTGTGTGGCTAGGTTTGCGGCGGCGCTCAAGTGAACGGCATGTAACGAAAGGGTTAGATAATTCAGGCCATATTTCGGCCCTTTTCTAGGGCAAATGGCGCTATTGATTGACAAATATGGGAACACATTCTCACCACACCTTCGTAAGATTTCAGAAAGGCTACATTACAAATTCGGTCGCAGGGCCTCAAAGCGGACAGGGGAGAGTTTGGACAGGCCGTGTTTATCTCAAACTTGCCGCCAAGACTGTCGGCGTGAAAGTTTCAAACCGAACGCGCCGGCCAGCTTGCTCCATGTCGTCTTTTATAGTGACGACATATTCCAACCGCGCCGTCTCATCGGCGCGCAGATCAATCGCCGCGCCGGGATGTTCTACCAGATGACGTTGAACTTCGGACTCAACGAGGGCGACGGGGACAACGCGGCCTTCGACGGAGATCACGTCTTCGCCGTCAATGATGATACTGATGACGGGTGTGGTTGGACCGGAGGGCGCATCACCCTGGGCTTGGGTGAAATCCACGCCTCGCTCGTCCAGAAAAACGGCGGTTACGATGAAGAAGATGAGAAGGATGAAAACAATGTCGAGCATCGGGGTCATATCTACCCCGCCTTGATCCGAATTGGAGGCACGATTGAGACGACGCGACATAATATTCTCCTGCTCACATAAATGTAACGTAATACTATTACATGTCAAAAGGCAAGGATATTATTTTGATGTTAGATAATCAACCAACGCGAGGGCTTCAGGACTATCCCACTCCGCCTCACCTTCCAGGATTGCGACTTCGCGGCCTTGCGGGTTGTAAATCACGGTTGTTGGATAGCCGCGGAGTTGGAGATTCCCAGGAATACCATAGGAACCATCATGCCAAGGCGAGAGATTTTTGATGCCATTATCCGCAAAAAACTTGGCAGGTTCATATTTGGTACGGTCAATGGAAATCGTGACGACTTGGAAGTCATCGCCGCCGCGCTGCGCTTGCAAGCGGTCTAATGACGGCATCTCGGCGATACACGGCGGGCACCAGGTCGCCCAGACATTGACCAAGACGGTCTTGCCGCGCAGCTCTTCCAAAGCAAAGGTCTGCCCATCCGCAGACTCGAAAATGGTCGACGGCGGCAAAGGCGGGGCCTCGCGGACGGACAGTTTCTTAAGACTGTCTTTGGCATATGCATCTAAACCCGTTGGCGGGGACTGACAGGACTGGACAAGCACGAAACACAGG
>CAZSKH010000308.1:0-2945 GCA_964607395.1 uncultured Algimonas sp. | reverse complement strand
AGCACTGGTTTCCAAAACCAGCGGTCGTGAGTTCGAGTCTCTCCGCCCCTGCCAATCGAGACGCCCTTGAAATCAAGGTTCGGGACTACAAAATAACGCGTCACCGCTTCTTTTTGGCGGTGCGCGTTTTTGGCCGTTAAAGCTCACGTCGGGTTTGGTCGCAGAATTTGGAACTGAAATGCCTAAGAGCAAGAACAAGCGGAAGAACGCAGGCAAGAAAAAGCCTGCAACTGCGCCAGTGGCGGAAGCCGCAGCGGCAGCGTCTGATACCGCTACGCCAAAAGTTGGTCCGGTTAAATATGTCGGGCAAGTCCGCCAGGAAGCCCGCCGTGTTGTTTGGCCTGGGTGGCCCGAGGTTTGGAAAACAACCATTTTGGTCATGATCCTGTTCGTGCTGATGGGTATTTTCTTCTTCTTCGTTGATTTGGCGCTCGCCAATATCGTGAAATTCATTCTGAGTCTGGGGGCCTAATCATGGCAGCGAAATGGTATATCGTTCAGGCTTACTCGAATTTCGAGAAACGCGTAAAAGAAACGCTAGAGCGCGATGCGGCAGAAAAAGGTCTGGATCATCTGTTTGAAGAGATTTTGGTTCCAACCGAATCTATTGTTGAGGTTCGTAAGGGCCGTAAAGTTGAGAGCGAGCGGAAGTTCTTCCCGGGCTATGTCCTCGTGAAGGTCGATTTAACGGATGAGGCCTACCATCTTGTAAAGAATACGCCGAAAGTTACCGGTTTCTTGGGCTCCGCACTCAAGCCCATGCCGGTATCTGAAAAGGAAGTCGCCCGTATCGTCGGTCAAATTCAAGAAGGTGTGGACAGTCCGCGTCCGATGATCAGCTTCGATATTGGCGAGATCGTTAAAGTTGTCGACGGGCCGTTCCAGAGCTTTAATGGCTCTGTTGAAAGCGTCGATGAAGAAAATGCGCGCCTTAAAGTGCTGATTAATATTTTTGGGCAGGTTACACCTGTTGTGTTGAATTACACGCTGGTGGTGAAGTGGTAATTTTTTCCAAGAAAAATTTACGACAGCCGATAACAACACTCTTCGTTGTTTCGGCAAGGCGTTAATGAGCCTTCTTTCGAGAAGGGCTCGAAATTCTCCTTCGGAGAAAATCGAGTAATAAGCTCTCTTTCGGGAGGGCGGAGTAAACGAAACGACGAAGTTTGTCGTTTCGTTCTGTCGATTTTTTCTAACGAAAAATTCGACTTGTAGGAGATCCCGCTAAGTCCAGCGGCTGTCGTACTACAAACCACGAAGGTAGAGGCAATCACGTCGCTATCGCCGACACTTGAAGGAGTGGATCATGGCAAAGAAGATTGATGGCTATATTAAGCTGACGATCCCGGCGGGTTCTGCAAACCCGTCTCCGCCGCTTGGGCCTGCATTGGGCCAGCGCGGTGTTAATATTATGGAATTCGCAAAAGCGTTTAACGCGAAGACAGATGAGATTGAAAAAGGTGTTCCGACGCCAACAATCATCACGGTCTTTAACGACAAGTCTTTCACATTTGTGACCAAGACGGCGCCCGCGTCTTATTACCTGAAAAAGGCTGCCGGAAAAAAGCAGGGGTCTAACAATCCCGGTTCCGAAGTTGGCGGGACGGTCACAATGGACCAGTGCCGCGAAATCGCAGAGGCCAAATTGGTCGACCTGTCCGCGAATGATGTCGAAGCTGGTGCGAAAATTATCGCCGGTTCCGCTCGTTCGATGGGCTTTGATGTGACGGGAGAATAGGCAATGGCTTCAGGTAAACGTTATAAGGCAGCTGCTGCCAATGTTGATATCACGACTGATCTCTCCGTGGCTGAGGCTGTAAAAACCGTCAAAGCAAATGCGACGGCTAAATTCGATGAAACCATCGAAATCGCCATGAACTTGGGTGTTGATCCGCGTCATGCTGACCAAATGGTCCGCGGCGTGTGTAATCTTCCAAATGGAACGGGTCGTTCGGCTCGTGTTGCTGTTTTCGCAAAAGATGCGAAGGCTGATGAGGCGCGCGCAGCGGGTGCAGATATTGTTGGTGCGGATGATCTCGTTGAGAAAATTCAAGCCGGCGAAATGGATTTTGACCGCGTTATTGCAACGCCTGACATGATGCCGCTCGTGGGCCGTGTTGCGCGTGTTTTGGGTCCAAAGGGCATGATGCCAAACCCAAAGGTTGGCACAGTCACGATGGATGTCACTAAGGCTGTCTCTGACGCCAAAGGCGGCGCTGTTGAGTTTCGCGTTGAAAAGGCTGGCGTTATCCATGCCGGTGTCGGCAAAGCGTCTTTCTCGGAAGATAAGCTGGCAGAAAACGTCACAGCATTCCTCGCCGCTATCCAGAAGGCTCGTCCGACCGGTGCAAAAGGCGTATTCGTCAAGAAAATTTCACTGACGTCGACCATGGGCCCTAGCGTCCGTATCGCGTCATCAGAGGTGCCATCTTAGGCGCTTAAACTAAGAATTTGGCGAAGGCTTTGGCCGACGCCGATTGCTGTCACCTTTCGGGGTGACGGCCTGTCCGAGACCACCGGTGCTTACGTTTTTCGAAAGAAAAACGCGGGCTTAATTTCCAGTGCAGGCAGGGTGAGACCATATTCAAGCGAACCTATCGTTCTTTCGAGGGCGACAGGCTTAAAAGGGTTTGGTTCGAGTTCTGGGACAGACAACCGCTCGCGGCTTCGTCTGGCAACAGGCGGATACGCGAGTATCTCAAGGGCTTTCGCAATGGTGCGAAGGTCTGCAACAAGGAGACCGCAAATGGACCGTTCTCAAAAAGAGATCGCAGTCAAAGAAATCGAAGAGATTTTTGACGGCGCAGGATCCGTGGTTATGGCCGCTTATTCGGGCATGACTGTTGCGGAAATGACGGAATTGCGTGCCAAGCTTCGTGAGCGTGGCGCGACAATCCGTGTTGTAAAGAACCGTTTGGCGAAAATTGCCTTGAAAGGGAAACCTT
>CAZSKH010000307.1:0-2948 GCA_964607395.1 uncultured Algimonas sp. | reverse complement strand
TTCAATTACCCTTACCCGACGGCGCAATCCGTAAACACTTGGGAGCGCGGCGGGATGGAATATCCAATGATTACCTTCAACGGATATCGCCCTTCTGAGGATGAGAAATCCGGAGAGACTGTTTATTCCCGCAACATCAAATATGGCCTGATCGGTGTTATCATCCACGAGATCGGACACATCTATTTCCCGATGGTCGTGAATTCCGATGAGCGTCGCTACACGTGGATGGATGAGGGCCTCAACTCCTTCCTCGAATATATGGCGGAATATGAGTGGGAAGAAGACTTCCCGATTAGCCGCGGCACACAAAACCCGCTGGATGTGATCCCAAGCTACATGACGAGCTCCAACCAAGTGCCGATCATGACGCAATCAGATAGCGTTTTGCAATTTGGTCCAAATGCCTATTCCAAGCCGGCAGCCTCGCTGATCGTGTTACGCGAAACTGTTATGGGCCGTGAGTTGTTTGACTTCGCATTCCGCGAATATGCTACGCGGTGGAAGTTTAAGCGCCCAACCCCAGCTGACTTCTTCCGCACAATGGAAGACGCTTCCGCCGTCGATCTCGATTGGTTCTGGCGCGGTTGGTATTACGGCACAGATCACGTTGATATGGCCGTCACAAGCGTTCGCGAATATCAAATCTCGACAAAAAATCCTGATATTGAGAAAGACCTTGAGCGCGAGGAATACAAAGCAAACCGTCCGGAGAACATCACGCAGATCCGTAATCGCGAAGAAGGCTTGACCCCTCGCCTAAAGCGCTATTCCGATCTTGAGGATTTCTATAATGAGAATGACAAGTTCACGGTTACAAATGCGGACCGGAACAAGTTCAAGACATTTTATGACGGGCTCAAAGATTGGGAGCGCAAAGCGTATGATCGCGCCATGGAAGATGGGAAATATCTCTATTTCGTTGACTTTGAAAACATTGGTGGCTTGATTTCGCCCCTGCCGGTGACGATTGAATATAAGAACGGCACGTCAGAGGCGTATATGATCCCAGCCGAAATTTGGCGCCGGAATTCCAACAATGTGACAAAGCTGTTCTCTCTCGACAGTCAGGCTGTCAGCTTCAAACTCGATGTGCAACATCAAACAGCGGATGCTGATTTCTCTAACAATGCTTACCCGCCTGTTATTTCTCAGAGCCGGATTGAGCTGATGAAATCTAACCGTACGTCGACATCTATGATGGCGGATATGTTGCGCGAGCTTCATAACGAAAAATCCGGTGACGATGCCTCTGACCAAAAAGACGTGCCGATGGGCGAAGCCAAGGATGACGCGTCCGACGATAAAAAGTCAAAAGACGCTAATGCCGACCAAGACAAAGCTGAATCAGGCAAAAAGTCAGACCACAAGGATAATAAAAAATCCTCCTTGCGCCGGACGCTCGAGCGGATGTTAGAACGTAAATAGATGCTCACCCGCAGATCAACACTGCTGACAGCGTTCTGCGCTGCCGCAATCTCCGTCGCCGCGCCCACATTTGCGCATGAAGCGGCGCGCGTTGAGACGGAAGTAGCGCTCACGCAGACCGGCGAGCTTAACGTCACACACGTCTTGCAACTCTCCGCAGCGCAGCGCTTGATGTTCAAAGCGGGTATCATTGAGACAAATGACATGACGGGCCTGAAAGCCCGTGCGCAAGCCGCTATATATGCGTCAGAGCGATTTGAGTTAAATGCGGATGCGGAGCGCATAAAACTCGACATCCTGAGCGCGGAAGTCCTGGGTGGACATTTATACATTTACCAAACAGGTGCCCTCAGTAATATACCCGGAACCTGGTCAGCTCGAAATTCTATCCTCCGCGATCTTAGCCCGAGATTTGATAATATGGTCAATGTCCCAACCGCGGATGGAATTCAGACCCTCGTCTTCAGCGGTTCCGACATCGAGGCATTGGAGTCGACGAAGTAAGTTTCGATTTCAGACTTGAAACGCGGCGCACAGCGGCGCATCACAGTCCCATGTTAACAGTTCACCATCTCAATAATTCTCGCTCGCAACGGATCTTATGGCTGCTCGAAGAACTCGGCACGCCATATCAGATCAAACATTATAAACGTGACACTGACACCAACCGCGCCCCGGCCGAGCTCAAAGCCGTGCATCAACTCGGGAAAAGCCCGGTGATTGAAGACGGCGAACTGATTGTCGCCGAAACCGGTGCGATTATTGTTTACCTCCTCGATAAATATGGCGACGGGAAACTGCGCCCGGCCAAAGGCACACAAGACTACGTCGACTATGTTCACTTCCTCCATTTTGCAGAAGGCTCGGCCATGTTGCCTCTCCTGCTTTCGCTCTACACGGGCTATCTCGGCGACGCCGCCGCGCCGCTCCAGCCGATGATTATGGCCGAAATCAAAGCCATTCTCGATTATTGCGAATATCACCTCATCAGCAAAACTTGGTTTGCGGGCGATGAGATGACCGGCGCAGATATCCAAATGGTGTTCCCGCTAGAAGCTGCCAAAGCGCGCGGCAGGCTGAAAGGCTATGACGCCTGTAATGAATATGTGGACCGCATCCACAAACTGCCAGCTTACTTACGCGCCCTCGAAAAAGGCGGCGATTACGCCTACGGGCCAAAGTAAGATGCCAAGCACTGTCAAAGCCGCTGTCTTTCACCTCGCTGCGCCGATTAAAGACATTGAAGCCACCCGGGCGTTTTACGCAGGGCTGCTCGGCTGCGGCCAAGGTCGCGAGACCGATCGTTGGATTGATTTCGATTTCTTCGGACATCAGGTGAGCTTTCATTTGGCTGATATGGATCAGTCTAAGGAACCCACGAATAGTGTGGACGGAAAAAATGTCCCCGTCCGCCATTTCGGCGCTGTGCTGGGCTGGGATGACTGGCATTCGCTCTCAGACACGCTCCGCAAAGCGGGGACAGAGTTCATCATCGACCCCTATATCCGCTTCAAAGGCGA
>CAZSKH010000306.1:0-2975 GCA_964607395.1 uncultured Algimonas sp. | reverse complement strand
ATGCGGAGACTGGAACGAGGAGATTAGTTTGATCAATGTAAGTTATGTCTTTGGATAGGCCAACAGGCTTACCATTGGCGCTGACGAGGCCTGTGGATAGGTTCAACGTCATAGACACGCTATCCTGAACGCGGCGATTTTCGACGACTGTACCATTTTCAAGTAAGACAACCGAGTTCCCAAGAGCTTCTGCAATGGGCCCCAAGGGCAAAAGCAAAACGGGACCAATGGATTTAGGCTCGGGTTGAACGGCGCCAAGCGGAATATCATCAATAAAAATATCGAAACCCGTGGCGACTCTTAGCCGCGGGTCCAGCTTGAAGTTGAACTCATTATTATCCGCATCGAATTTCCCGGCAGCCCCCGCGAGTACGGCGATTGCGTTTGGTGTCAGAATAAAGTGATCCGGCTCAACCTCACCGAAATGCTTCAACTTGCCAAGCGCGCGGCCATTGGCCTTAACGATACCCGTATCCGTATAGAGCTCCATGACCACATTGTCTTGGCTGCGGCGAACAATGAGAGCCTTGGAAATATCATCATATTCAACGTCATTGCCGAGGTGCTGGAAAATTGGCATCGCATTGACGTAGAGATTTCCATCCTCGGTTCTATGAACTTCGGTGCTTTCCAAGGTCTCGCCGTCGAGTTTAACAATGATGGTGCTATCGACTTCGGCGATGATTTTGGTATTAATCGTTTGGATTTTATCCGGCGTTTCGGCTTCTAGCGGAATAGACTCTTCCGTAATCTCCGCACTCACAGATTTAGTGACCTCCGAAGTTGTCACAACGTCCGCAGCAGAGGCCAAACTAGAGAACCACAGGATTACAAGAGCAAAAACACTCTGTAAAACTCTGTTTTTATGAAGTTTTCCTAGCCCTAACACTCCGGCAGCCCCGTTCGGGCGCGGCAGTCGGGCTGTTGTGTGCAAGCGGTATTCCGCTGAACAGGAACAGGCGACCATCCACTCCGAACGGAGCTGTAGACGGAAACAGAAGGTGGGGTGGACGCCAAGTCAAAACGGAACTGCTGTTGCAGTTTGATTTGGCGTGAACCGAGTGTGACATCTTCGACCATAGGCCGAGACATCAATTTTGAAGACGAGGAAGACGGGTCAATGGGGATCTCTCGGCGACATTCGCCAACAATCCACCATGCGCGTCTCTTTCGCGTCTCAACAAGGAAAGCAGTATCGCCATCCAAGATTTCAAGCATGACTGTGCCATGCGCCTCGTTTTCCGAGGTCGATGACGCTGCAACACTCAGCCCAAGGGCCAAGATGAGCAATGATATGAGTCCAAACACTCTCATCAAATCAGTCTAATTTTACCATTCACACCAAATCACGGTCTTTGCCGCTTATGGAGTGAGCCTAGCTGAAGAGGGTTGAAATGCGGTTTAGGCCGGATTCAGAGAATCGTCCGAAAGATGCGATTCCAGTGAGGCAAACCTTAACAAGCTGCAATTTCTCGAGAGCTTTCAGGTGATTTTGAGACCCCCTATGGCGATGCCGAGCTCTATTCCCACTCAATCGTACCAGGGGGTTTGGACGTTACATCGTAAACGACGCGGTTCACGCCGCGAACCTCGTTGATGATCCGCGTTGCAGTCTCCCCTAAGAACTCATGGGGGTAAGGGTAATAGTCCGCTGTCATGCCGTCTGTTGACGTAACTGCCCGCAAGGCCAACACGAAATCATAAGTGCGGCTATCGCCCATTACGCCCACAGTTTGCACCGGCAAAAGCACAGCAAAGGCTTGCCATATATCATTGTAAAGGCCGTGTTTTTTGATCTGATCAAGGTAGACTGCATCGGCTTCGCGTAAAATGTCCAACCGCGCTTTGGTAATTTCGCCGGGACACCGGATAGCGAGGCCGGGGCCGGGAAACGGATGCCGTTCCACGAAATCGGCGTGCAACCCTAGTTCACGGCCCAGCGCCCGAACCTCGTCTTTGAAAAGCTCTCGCAAGGGCTCTACCAATTCGAGATCCATACGGTCAGGCAATCCGCCGACGTTGTGGTGGGATTTAATCGTAACCGATGGCCCGCCGTCGAAAGAGACAGACTCGATAACATCGGGATAAAGCGTGCCTTGAGCGAGAAATTTAGCGCCGCCGATTTTCTTCGCTTCGCGTTCAAAGATATCAATAAAGGTCCCGCCGATAATTTTTCGTTTCTTTTCAGGGTCTTTTACGCCTTGGAGTAATGTCAAAAACTCATCGCCTGCGTCCACATGAATGAGGTTGATATCATAGTGGTCGCGGAAGAGTGCCGTGACTTGATCGCTCTCCCCTTTGCGCATCATGCCCGTGTCGACATAAACACAGGTTAGCTGGTCTCCGATAGCCTCGTGGATGAGAACCGCCGCGACAGAGCTGTCTACGCCGCCTGATAGCCCGCAAATGACTTTGCCTCCGCCGACTTGATCTCGAACGGCTTGGATCATCTCCTCTTTGAAGGATGCCATGCTCCAATCGCCCTTAAAGCCGGCGATATTATGGGTGAAATTGCGAAGCATGGTGGCGCCGCTCGGCGTGTGAACCACTTCGGGATGGAACTGAACACCGTAATATTGACGCGTTTCATCCGCGATAGCCGCATAGGGCGCATTTTGTGAAACACCAATAATTTCAAAGCCCTCAGGCAAGGCACTCACCCGATCTCCGTGACTCATCCAGACTTCTTCGCGGTCCGATAAACCCGCAAAGAGGGGGCTGCTGCCTGATGTGTCAACAAATGCACGGCCAAATTCTTGCTCATCTGAGCTTTCAACGGCTCCGCCCAGTTGCGCGCACATGGTCTGCTGACCATAGCAAATGCCTAAAATCGGCAGGCCCGACGCCCAAACCGCTTCATTCGCGCGCGGGGTTCCAATACCTGTGACAGAGCTCGGGCCACCGGAGAGGATGATGGCTTTTGGATTGAAGCTTTTGAGGAAAGCCCCATCGACCTTGTTGAAGGGATGGACTTC
>CAZSKH010000305.1:0-2997 GCA_964607395.1 uncultured Algimonas sp. | reverse complement strand
GATACAGCCGGGCGGATCTATCCGCGATGATGAAGTGATTGCCGCCGCCGATGAGCAAGGATTAGCGATGGTGTTCACCGGGATGCGGCATTTCCGTCATTAATTTTTCACGCGGCGTTAAAAGAATGGGTCCGGGGGACCAAGTCTAGCCGCGCGAAATATTAGCGGGTTGCGTTGAAATGCTTTGGTTCGCAAACGTTTGTGTTCAGTTTTATAAGCCTAGAACACCACCGCGTCCGCAGAAACAATCTACGCACTCGTCCATTACGATTAGACAACCGCGTCGCAATATAATGTGTTTCGATGTTATATCTGCACGCCACACGTTCGTTTGAGGACAAAGAGTTTGAAAATAAGAGCACGTGCAAACTGACGCACTAAAAGATTTTGGGAAAGCCACTGCTGTTCCTCCAGTGTTATTCCAATTTTTTGGGATACAATAACTGCAGAAGTGAACGTAACAAATGCTTGCAACGGTTGTCGGAACATTCGTTCCTGCAGCTATTAGCGTCGGTGCTTTTGCATCGACGCTTTTTTTATGGCGGAGTTTTATTCATCGAAATATCCTTTCCATTTCAGTTTCTTGAATCAATATAATCAGAACGAATATCGCTCCACTACATATAGTGTTGATTTGCCATAGACCGTCAATGTGAGAAATTTTGATTCGGAGCGAATTCTATTCTTGACTCAAAAAGACCATTGAATCGCAAGCTTTTTTCCACTGAAAAAATTCGGTAAAAATGAAGAAAAATCTATTTGACTCTTCTGCGGGGCTCAATTCTTTGGATACTTTGTAATTAATTCAAGCAATTGTGCGAAATTGATTCTGTAAGTTAGATGATTTGTATTCAAGAATTTCAAAAATTCCTCTTATGATCCACCTGTAGCTACTCATGGATTGCAAGAACGGGGTCCAGACGTGAGGATGCGTCCTTCTCCCCCTTTAGGGGGAGGTGGGCAGAGCGTTTTCTTTAAAACGCGGAGCTCGGAGGGGGAGGTTTTACAAAATTGTCTTGGTTACACAGACCCCCTCTGTCTTCACTACGTTCAGACATCTCCCCCTAAAGGGGGAGACAGGATATTTCCTCATTTCGCAGATGATGCGGTGAGAGAAGTTCTTCACCGTTTCAACGGCTTATAAAAAACTTAAAAAACAATCCTCACTTTCCCAGCTAATTTCTGCTCCTGCCGCCAAAAAAATACATATCGAAAAAACTGTTATACCCGAATGGCTTAGCCATTCGGCGCTCCATTAAAAAAGGTTCCCCAAACCTTTTTTGGACATTTCGCGTCCACGATTCCCCATTTCACCTGCATATTAAACTCGTTCTTTCAGACATAGGACAAGTGAGCGCTTACTTACTGGTCTGGGGGACGGCAGGGTTGAGCGTCCGGGAATAAGCCCCCGGAGTGTGCCGGACCTTTTGCGCTGAGAGACGACCGCTTTGTCTTAAACCGGGGCTGTCGTGACCGCTGTAATAGGTGGGGTTGGTTTGAGACGGTAGGAAACGTTGAGGACTGACAGGTTTGGTCATCCTAACCAGATGATACGGCCTCATGGCATGCATGACCGGAAGGCAGAACTGCGGGACCTGGTGCATTTCGCGAACGCGAATTGCACGACCCGGCGTAACAAAAACTGCTGCCGCATGGTGAAACCTGCGTAAAACAAACTAACTACTCTGGTCTCCATCGTGGGGGCCACCATGCGGGCGGTCCTAACGTCCCGAAATATAAAGATTGGCTGACCTCGAGTTGAAACCAGAGTTTCACCGGATGGGCGGTGGGAGCTTTCGCTTGGGTAAGTGTATCTTCCAATATTATTTAGAGAAAAAGGAGGCTCGCGCGAAAATACTTTGTCATCCCGCACAAGCCCAACGGGCGCAGATGCGGGACCTGACGTAATATGGCATAGAATCTTTTGAATGACGATAGGTCCCGCATCTTCGCTTCGCTCATGTTGTTTGACGAAGCAAACAACGAGGCGGGATGACAAGGGGGATGATGGGCTGTTAGCGTTCTCGCTTGGCGTCGCATCACCCGACCAGGTTAGCTCTTCGGCGCTCCGCTGCATTTGGCCTCCCGGACCAAATACGGGCGCTTCGCGTTTCGTGACTTGCCCCCGTGCCGCGCCCTGCCTAGACACTTAAGAAAAACATTCAGGGGACATCATATGTCGCGCATTCACAATATTCCGCTTCTCCTGCTTGTCGTGATTGCGGCGGGTTTGGCTGTTTTGTTCTGGGCTTTGGGCTGGTCTTGGCTGGCGGACCCCATCGCGCCGGGCGGGACTTATATTTCTAAATCCATTGCGGCCCTCGCCAAAGATGCGCTGTTCGTGCCGTTGAAACCTCTCATGTATGCCTTGATTATTCTGTCTATCGGCTCCAGCCTTGCGATTTCCACGGGCGGAGCGGGCGCGAAATTTATTCGCGTCTTGGCGTTTTTTGTTGGCTTTTCCTTGATCGGGATGGCGATTGCCATTGTGAGCTATTTTCTCTTTTCCGGCTTTAACGTTTTCCCAAGTGAGGGCGTGGGCGGGGGACTGAAAGGCTCCGATCCATTTATGTTGAAAATATATAAGGTCGTGACATCTGCATTGATGATTTCAATCTATACCGGGATTATTCTCGGCTCGGCGCTCAAGCGATTGGGCCTTGGCCGGGAAGCCGATAAGATTTCCGACCTGTTTATCGCGGGTTTCAGAAAATTCCTCCAATATACAATTCCACTGGCCGTCTTTGGTGGGGTGACGATTGCTTTGGCAGATGAACAGGGCGTCGCAAATTTGGGCAACCTATCTCGTATTCTTTTGCCTTACGGATTGGCGATGGGCCTGACATGGCTCGTCATCGTGTTTGTAACATCCCGCATTCAGGGACGCGGTGTTGGCTTTGTTTTGCGCGCCGTTGCGCCGCAAGCCCTCGTCGCCTTCTCGACCTCGTCTTCCATGGCGACGCTCACTGCGACCAAAGAAGCCTGTAGCGAGCTGGG
>CAZSKH010000304.1:359-3018 GCA_964607395.1 uncultured Algimonas sp. | reverse complement strand
CTTGGACGGATGGTCATCCCGAATGTATTTATTGAGAACCTTGAAAGGTTTTTGCACTTGAAACACCTCTGTTTGGTCGGCCACACCATCCTCCAAAGCCATCGCCATTGTCAGCGGCTTGAACACACTCCCCAAATCGTAAGTCGACATTGCGGCATGATTAAAGAGAGTTTCAGGCGATGTTGTGTCAGGATGGTTCGGATTGAAATTCGGCACCGAGGCCATTGCAATAATTTCACCTGTGCGGATGTCCATCACGACACCATTGGCGTCCAAGGCATCAAATTTTTCCCGCGCAATCGCCAACTCATCCATCAAAGCGAATTGAACGCGCAAGTCCAGAGACAGCGCAATTGACGGCGCATTATCAGCCGTCAAATCCCCATCAAATGCCCGCTCAGCGCCCCCAACACCTTGCATATCAACATTGGTGAATCCGACCACATGGGAGGCTAGATTTTCGCGCGGATACACCCGTTTCGGCTCTTTGCGAAAAGCCAGTCCCGGGAGACCTAAATCGAAAACCGCTTGGCGCTCTTTCGGTGTGAGACCACGCTCTAGCCAGACAAAACTGCGGTCTGCTTCAAGCTTTCCCTGCAACTTAGCGCGATTCAAATGCGGGCGAAGATTTACCAGCTTATTCGAGGTTTCGCGTGGGTTCCAGACGCGGCGCGGCTCAGCGTAAAGAGAGTAAGTCTCCAATGTCGTTGCCAGCAGTTCTCCGTTGCGATCCGTGAGATCCGCACGCGTTATTTTGAGCGCTTGTGGCAGATTTCGCTGATGGGCATCAGATGAAAAAAGCGAAATTTCCGCCAAACGAACAATCGCAATCAGCAACATGAAGACAAAGGCCACGACACCAATGCGAATGCGAATGCGGCCCTCCATGACCGTGCGGTATTCTTCATCCGCTAACGTCAGCATGCGTTTATCTTGGAAGGTGTGAGGCTCGGTCACTTCTCCCCCCCCAACGCCAGTGGAAACAGCGCTTCAATATCTTGCAGTTTGCTTTCATCGGCAGGCAAAATAGGAGTGAGTTTTAAATGCGCCTCGTTTAATTCAGACAACCGTGTCGGGCTTTCGAGATAGGCAAGCTCTGCGCGGAGCACGCGGATAGCCGCCTCCTCTGCCGCGATAGCGCGCGTCAGATCTCTCACATCGCGCTTGGCCGATTGCGCATGGGTTTTTACGAAATATAGCGTCACGGTCAGCGCAACGCCAATGAGAAACAATAAGAACCAAGACATACGCCGTGCAGCGCGGGCTGGACCGAGATAAGACACACTCATAACCGCGCCTCCAACTCAGCCAGTGAAATCACATTGGGTAGTAGACGATCATCTGCCTCAAAAGGCGCAGCCTCGGACCGAATAGCGGCCCGCAATTTCGCAGAACGTGAGCGCGCATTGTCTTGAATTTCCGTTTTCGAAGGTTTCGTGACACTACGTTGTGGCAAGCTGAAACTTGCAGCTGGGCCTATGTTTTTAATTTCCGGCGCATATCGCGATCCACCCTGAACCTCGCCCGCACGGCGTCGAAAAAAACTCTTCACGATACGGTCTTCCAAGGAGTGAAAGGTCACGACAACCAATCGTCCCCCCGGCTTTAAAATCCGCTCTGCCGCACACAGCCCTTGATAGAGCTCACCCAACTCATCATTGACGAAAATCCGTAACGCTTGAAACACTCGCGTCGCAGGATGGGTCTTGCCGCGCCGTCCAAGGGCTTTTTCCAAGATATCAGCCAGATCGGCCGTGGTCGCAATGCCGCCTTGCTCTCGTGCAGACAAAATACAATTCGCAACATGGCGCGCGCGTTTTTCTTCGCCGTAAACTTGGAACACGCGAGTTAACTCATCTACTGAAAGATGAAGCACGGCATCGCGCGCCGTCGGCCCACCGCCTTGCTCCATGCGCATATCCAGCGGCCCCTCGCGCATGAATGAAAACCCGCGCTCGGCCTGATCAAGCTGCATGGATGAAACGCCAATATCAAGAACGACCGCATCAACAGGATCGAGGCCCAACTCACCCATTTTCGAAAATGGCGTTTGTATCAATTTGAATTTGCCGCCCCACTCACCGGCCAAGTTTTTCGAGCGAGGCAAGACATTTGGATCACGATCCAAACCAATCACGGAACAAGGTGCAGCGCTCAAAATCGCTTCGCTATACCCGCCATTCCCAAATGTGCCGTCCACGCAGGTATCACCCGCCTGCATCGCAAGCGCGCTCAGCACTTCGGGCAACATGACAGGGTAATGCTTCATACCGGTTTCATCCGGTGACGATTGGCCAAAGCCTTTTCACGCAACTCCATGCGGCGCGCCTCATGGGCAGCTTCATCCCAAACTTCGAATTTGCGGCCACGGCCAACAAAACTGACCTTACCGTTTAAGCCCGCATGGTCCCGGAATTTGGCCGACAAGCTAATTCGGCCAGTTGAGTCAAAGCCCAGCTTTTCGCTTTCGCCAAATATGACGAGCTCAAGCGCTTCGCGGCCTTCGTCATACATGTCCATGCGGTCCAACATCTCTTGATAATGACCCAAAACGGATACATCGCCGCCTTCGAGATAGGCGCCATCAAGACTTGGCCAAAGGACGACGCCCTCAAAACCAGACCCCGAACATTGCATGCGAAAATTAGCAGGCACGGAA
>CAZSKH010000304.1:0-349 GCA_964607395.1 uncultured Algimonas sp. | reverse complement strand
ACATGTTGTGAATCGTGTGGATAAACTCAGCTTTCTTATAGGATTCAGGCAGTTAAGCTGTGGTTAACCATGAAGCGTTCGTCGCGATAATTGCCGCCCATAACCACATTTTCAAAGCTCAGACGTGTCAGGGAGCCTATAAGCCGGGTTCTGTACCCAAAAATGGGTGACGATCATTCATCTAGAGCCTGCCTTACAACAGACCTCATGCAACCAACCCGGACAGCGATGGCGCGACCCATAATACTGTCCCTATTTGGTTTTGCTCCGGATGGGGTTTACCTTGCAGCCTCTGTTGCCAGACGCCCGGTGCGCTCTTACCGCACCCTTTCAGCTTTTCCCGTTGTTT
>CAZSKH010000303.1:0-3037 GCA_964607395.1 uncultured Algimonas sp. | reverse complement strand
CCATTCTGGAAAACGATAACCGAGGCCCTGATTATTGGCGGGTCTGTTGGAGCGATCTATGCCATTTTGAGCAACTGGCTTGAGACAATTGGCTATACATTTTTGGGCAGATTAGATGTATGGCCAGCTATCATCATTGGCATGGTTATTATCTTTATGTGGCCAGCCAAACTGCGGTTTATAAAGTAGAAAAACCGCCTGTTGGTATATCAAGGGGCAGCAAGTCTCCTCACATCCCAACACTAATGATTTAGCCTGTGAATTGCATCCCGAGCCAATCGGCGACCAACGCAGGTTTGTCTTCACCTTCAATTTCGACGGTCACTTCATAGGTCAAGAGATACTGACCGGGGCGCTTTTCTTCTGCCGCTTTTAGATTGAAATGCCCGCGAACCTTCTTCCCGACTTTGACTGGAGCGAGGAAGCGGACTTTTTCAAATCCATAATTCACACCCATTTTCACGCCTTCGATTACAAGGCCGCCCTGCTCGGTGAATTTCGACAGCAAAGAAAGCGTCAGGAACCCATGCGCAATCGGCCCGCCGAAAGGTGTCATTTTCGCCATCTCCGGGTTCACGTGAATGAACTGATGATCTTCCGTCACATCCGCGAATTGATTGACGCGGTCCTGCTCAATTGTGATCCAATCAGAGACGCCCAAATCGGTCCCAACTGTTGCTTGTAAGTCCTCAGCTTTGACTGTCTTCATTTTCACTCTCCCGGTTTTAGTTTCTACTATGCGTTCGGCTTAATATTGGTTCGCTTCGGCGAACGCATTCATGTGATAATGCGCATCCCCCATCAGCTCTTGCAAGACCCGAATGCGTTTCATGAAAAGGCCGATGTCATATTCATCCGTCATGCCCACGCCGCCATGCATTTGCACGCCTTCTTGGCTGGCAAGTTTTGCGACGGAGCCAAGCTTCGCTTTTGCCATCGCGCAATATTGCGCGGCCATTTCGTCACCGTCGTCGAGAGCCGTCAAAGCGCCAACGACTGCGGAGCGCGCAATTTCCATTTCGGAATAAAGATGCGAGCTACGATGCTGCAAGGCTTGGAATGAGCCGATGATCTCGCCGAACTGTTTCCGCTCTTTGATATAAGCAACCGTGTCTTCAAAGGCTTGCGCACCCGCGCCGAGAAGCTCCGCCGCAGCAATACCGCGTCCGGCCGCAAGCACGCCATTCAGCACTTCCATGCCGCCATCCAATGTGCCGATCAGGGCGTCACCGTCGACTTCGACATCGTCCAGATCGATACGCGCGGCATTGCGGCTGTCCACCATAATGGTGCGCTCTGTTGAAACGCCGTCTGTTTTAGGATCGACAAGAAAAAGTGATAATCCCTCCGCATCGCCCTCTTCACCCGATGTGCGGGCGACGACAATCATGACGTCCGCCACATGACCGTCCACGACCATGGCTTTTGCGCCATTGAGTTTGAACCCATTGCCAGAAGGTTCAGCGGTCGTCGCTGTCCCGCGCGGATTATGTTTCACGCCCTCATCCAACGCCAGTGCAATCACAGCTTCGCCGGATGCGATTTTTGGAAGCCAGGCGGATTTCTGCTCATCCGAACCATGCTTAAGCGCCGTTGCGGCGAGAATTGATGTAGATAGGAACGGTGAGGCCGTCAGATTCCGGCCCATTTGTTCAGCAACAAGACCGGCCGCCAAATAGCCCATATCCACGCCGCCATGCTCTTCTGGCACGACAATGCCCGCAAAGCCTTGCGCAGCCATTTCGGACCAAAGCCCCCGGTCAAATCCTGTCTCATCACGATTATCGCGCAAATCACGTAACGCTTTCACAGGCGCTTTTTCAGCAAAAAAGCCCTGCGCCATATCGCGCATCATGACTTCATCTTCATTCAATACGAGTGCCATTTTTATTTCCTTTAAAACTGTCATCCCGCACAAGCCTGCAAGGCGCAGATGCGGGACCTATCGTCTTTGAACGGACCCACCAATAAGTGACGATGGGTCCCGCATCGCCGCTTCGCTACGTGCGGGATGACAATGTGAGTATTTCGCTACGCGCCAGGCAGCTGCAAAATATGCTTTGAGATAATGTTCAACTGAACCTCACTCGTCCCGCCTTCAATGGAATTACCCTTTGTCCGGAGCCATGACCGCGCCATTTTTCCGTCATTGGAGCGCTCTGACTCCCACTCGAGGCCTTCGTGACCGCCTGCGTCCATCATGAGCTCAAATTTACGCTTGTTCAGCTCTGTGCCATAATATTTCAGCATGGAGCTATCCGCGCCGAGAGACGCGCCAGCTTTCGCCTCGGCGAGTTTGCGTTTCATGGTCAGGTTAAACGCCCACTCGTCAATTTCCGCTTCGGCGACTTTTGCGCGGAGCATGGGGTCGGCGAGCTTCCCGTCTTGGAGGCCTAATGAGGCCGCCGCGATTTCGTGCAGTGGACGCGTGACGCCCTCTTGGTTGCCAATCATTTCCCGCTCATGCGTCAGGAGATATTTCGCAATAGTCCAACCCTTATGATCTTAGCCTACAAGGTTCTTTTTCATTAATTTAACGTCGGAGAGGAAAGTTTCGCAGAACGGAGAACGGCCGGAAATCAGCTTAATCGGACGCGCTTCCACGCCCTCGCTTTCCATATCAAACAACACGAATGAAATGCCGTGGTGTTTCTTGCCCGAGTTGTCCGTACGGACAAGGCAGAAAATCCAATCGGCTTGATCCGCATAGGACGTCCAAACTTTTTGGCCATTGACGATATAATGGTCGCCCATGTCTTCGGCTTTGGTTTTGAGCGACGCGAGATCTGACCCTGCACCCGGCTCTGAATAGCCCTGACACCAACGAATTTCACCGCGTGCGATGGGCGGTAAATGCTCAAGCATTTGTTCTTCCGTGCCGAACTTCAACAATGCCGGCCCAAGCATCCAGATGCCAAATGACGACAGCGGGTTGCGCGCGTTGATGCGCTTCATTTCTTGCAGCAGAACGATTTCTTCTTTGCGCGACAGCCCTGCCCCGCCATATTCCTTTGGCCACGTCGGCACAGTCCAGCCT
>CAZSKH010000302.1:0-3051 GCA_964607395.1 uncultured Algimonas sp. | reverse complement strand
CGATTATTAAAATAAAGGCCGGGCTCTGCGGTTTGGACAGGGTCAGGGTCTCTTATCTCTGTGACCTCGGGCTCTTTGGTTTCCGGCTCTTGGGTCTCGACCTCTTTAACTTCGGGCTCTTTCGCCTCCGGCCTATTTGTGTCCGTCGGGGTGGTGCGAACGGGATCAACGGGACGCTGCACAATGGGGGCTTGTCCCTGCGTTGTCGGCGCTGTTGTGGTGCAGGCGGTCATCACCGCAGCGCAGCCGCTAAGTAGGATAATTTTTAAAGCGTGGCCAAACGGGCTAGGGTTGGGCATAGGGATGTAACCTTCTCACTCTTGCTGCAACGGGCGAACCGTTACCGGCAAAATTCTTCGGATATGTAACGTGTCAGTTTCAAACTCTAAGGCGGCTCAGCGCGGCTCGCAACACCTAAGCGGGGAATTGGGCACACCACTTACACCTGGTCTATATGTCGTGGCGACGCCGATTGGGAACCTGCGCGACATAACTTTGCGGGCGCTGGATGTGCTCGGCGGGGCAGACCGCGTCCTCGCGGAAGACACGCGGCAGACGGGGAAATTATTGGACGCCTTTGACATATCGGCCAAGCTAACCGCCTATCATGACCATAATGCGGCAGCGCGCATTCCACAGGTCATGGGATGGCTAGAGGACGGGCAAGTGGTGGTTTTGGTATCGGACGCCGGGACGCCGCTTGTGTCTGATCCGGGGTTTAAATTGGTTCGCGCGGCTGTGGCGGCGGACCATGCGGTGTTTCCGCTGCCGGGGGCGTCGGCTGTGCTGGCAGGATTGGTGAAATCGGGCCTGCCAAGCGATAAATTTCTCTTTGCCGGGTTCCTGCCGGCCAAATCCGCCGCGCGAAAGCGAGAGCTCGAAAGCTTGAAGTCAATCCCCGCCACGCTGATATTTTTCGAAACCGGCCCGCGTATCAAAGCCTGCCTCGGCGATATGGAGAGCGTATTGGGCGCGCGTGATGTTGTCCTGACGCGGGAGCTGACGAAACGTTATGAGGAGGCCCGGCACGGTAGCTTTGAAGAGCTGATAGACTCGGTCACGGCGGATGCCCCGCGCGGAGAGCTGGTTGTGCTTGTCGGTCCGCCTTTGGAGGCTGCAAGCTGGGACGCAGCCCGTGTGACATCCGCGCTGGAGCAGATCATCCCCGAAGACGGCGTTAAACGCGCCAGCGCGCAAGTCGCGGAAATGTCCGGTTGGGCGAAACGCGATGTCTACGCCCTCGCGCTGAACTTGAAAAAATAATGGATCGGCGCGCGCGAGAAATTGAAGGCCGTAAAGCCGAAGACCATATCGCGCGCTGGCTCAAGTTCCGAGGTTGGAAAATTCTGTCCGAACGGTTCAAAGTCTCCGAAGGGGAAGTCGATATCATCGCGCGGCGGAAAAACATCATTGCCTTCGTTGAGGTCAAACAGCGGGAAAAATTGTCAAAGACCGAAGATGTTCTAACGCAGACCAATATCACGCGGGTCATGGACGCTGCAGAAATTTGGATAGACCGCAATTTCGAAACCCTCGGCGCGGACTTCGAAATCCGATTTGACCTCGCGCTCATTGAAGGGCGGGTCCATCCGCTGGCAAGCGTCAAATATATTGAAAATGCCTTTAGCGGGTTTTAGGATACGACATGTCAGACAAAGTGAATGATTTTTTAGAAAATTGGCGGCAGCCTGCTCAAGTTGTTTCATTGGGCCAAATTACCTTCAGAACACCGAGGCTTGCAATATGTGATCCTGTAGGATTGTCCGAAACGGAACACTCAGACTATTCCATGTTCATTGACACCGATATCCCTGTTGGAGACGGGAAAATCTCTGTCAAAAAATGGGTAAGGGGTGAGGCAACTGATATAGCGTTCCTCTATATCAGTTTTTCTGATTCTGAGATTGCCAAATGGGAGCCCGCCAAAAGAAACGCCGGACCGGGTTATTCTGATGAGTTTGATGTCGACTACGGCACTGTTGGCTTCATGAGCGAGGCTATGCGTGCCGATTTTATAACGAAAGCTGCGCTCTATGATGGCTCTGCCTTTGATGACTGGTTATGCGCCTTTATTTTCAATGAGGACACGGCTGATCCTGATGTTGCGGAAATTCCTCTTCCTATGAACACAGTTTTCATTGCGGTCACAGCACCGGGCGGAAATGGCACCTATGATGCGTTTATTGGGCGTGCGCCGGATGGGACAATTGTTTCCGTGGCGATTGATTTGGTCTACCCGCGCTGAATTTGGTTTAAAGTCTGGCCCTGCATATTTTAAAAGCCGGGTAACTTTCCGTTCACCCTGTTCGTTTACGCTTCGCGTATGAAACACCTAATCCAACCCGCTTTTACTTTGCTTTTAGCTGCGAGTGTCTCCGGCTGTGCCGTGGCGACGGCTGGCGTCAAGAAAGGCGATGAGCGTAATTTGGCCCGCTCTGTCCAAGACGGGAATGCGGCGCGCGTCATCAGGGCGCGTATGAAGCGCGCTTATGATTATGACTTTAAAGGCGTGGATGTCGAAGTCGCGCAGAGCATTGTCTTGCTGTCCGGCAACGTCCCGACGCAGAAGGATAAGATTGAAGCGGCGCGTATCGCCTGGTCAGCGCGCGGGATTGAACAGGTCGGCAATGAAGTCCTGGTGGATGACGGGCAGTCCTTTAAGCGCAATTTAAAAGACGGCATTTTAGAAAAATCTGTCCGCGCCCGCATGACCGTGGATAAATATGTCAAGGCCCGCAATTTCAATATCGAAACGAATGAGGGCGTTGTCTATGTGTTGGGCGTGGCGCGCACGGAAGCCGAGCTAAAGCGCGCAGCGCAAATTGCGGCCACGACCAAGGGCGCAAAGCAAGTCGTATCTTATGCGCGTATTGCGAATTTACCGAGCACCAATAGCCAGCGCGCCTTACCCAGTATTTTGCAAACAGCGCCGTCCTATGAAGCCCAGCTGCCGGCGCCAATTACAAATGCGCCGATGGGGCAACCCATCCCTTTCGCCGCGCCCACCGCGCCGCGCGAAATTCAGATGGGCGATCGTTTGGGCAAGGAACT
>CAZSKH010000301.1:0-3052 GCA_964607395.1 uncultured Algimonas sp. | reverse complement strand
TCATATGCTTACTCGCTCGCCCGCTCACGCGTTTGCGCCACATGCGAAAGCTGCTCGGTTTCATATGACCGCGCATGATTTTGATTACCTCGGGCTCGCTTAAACCTGACTGCGTGAGGATATTGTCAAAGCTGGTCTCGTCATCCCACGCCATGGCGACAATCTCGGATGTCGTCAACGTGCCGCGATCCTGACGCGGTTTGGCCGGGACAAAATCATCGGGGAATTTTCTATCAGTCATGGCCTATATACGCGTAAGAGAGGATAAAGAGGAGCAAGATATGACCAAAGGTGTAGGCGGCAGAACCGCTGAAGAAGCGCTCGCGACCTTGTCTAATATGACGGCAGGCGCGGTCCCAATTGCGCTAGACGAGTTCCAAGCCCGTATCGCGAAAGCGCAAGGTCTAATGGTCGCGCAAGGCATGGATGCGCTTTATCTCCATGCCGGAACCTCGCTCTATTATTTCACGGGCATGCGCTGGCGCGGTTCGGAACGTATGGTCGGCGCGGTGTTGTTCCAAACGGGCGCACCGCTCTTCATTGCGCCAGCTTTTGAAAAAGGCACGTTGGAACAATTTATGTGGGTCGAGGGCGAGATCGCCACATGGGAAGAACATGAAAATCCTTATGCTGTTTTCGCCGAACATGTCGGGCCTATCGGGGCGCTGGGAATTGATGAGGCGACGCCCTTTTTCGTCAGTGACGGCCTCGCTAAGGCTATGCCGAATTGCACGCTAACAAATGGCGCGGCGGTGACCGCCAAATGCCGCATGATTAAATCGGAGGCCGAACTCGCGCTCATGAAACGCGCAAAAGAAATGACGCTCGCGGTTCATAAGGCGACGGCGTCTATGCTCTTTGAAGGGATAACAACGGCAGACGTCGGCGCGTTTCTCGATGCCGCGCACCGCAAAGTGGGTGCGCCCGCAGGCAGCTATTTTAAGATTGTTCTCTTCGGTCCGGACAGCTCTTTCCCGCATGGCGTCAAAAATCCGAAGGCGTTGGAGTTTGGCGATATGGTCCTGATTGATACGGGCTGTCAGCTTCATGATTATATTTCCGACATCACCCGCAGCTATGTTTTCGGCAATCCGACAGAAAAACAACGCGAGGTCTGGGACGCGGAGAAAGCCGCACAAGCGAAAGCTTTTGAGGCCGCGCAAATCGGAACGCGCTGTGGTGACGTGGATTTGGCGGCACGCGTAGAATTAGAGGCGAGGGGATTTGGACCGGGCTATGAAACCCCGGGCCTGCCGCATCGCACGGGTCACGGCATTGGATTAGACATCCACGAATGGCCCTATCTCAATTGGGGCGATGATACGGTTTTGGAAGCAGGGATGTGCTTTTCGAATGAACCGATGATTTGCCTTTATAAAGAAAATGGAGAGGGCGAGTTTGGCGTACGGCTGGAGGATCATTTTTACATGGGAGCTGACGGACCGATATGGTTTACCGAGCCAAGCCATAGCGTTGATGAGCCTTTTGCGGGTGTTATGTGATTAAAGAAGCAAATTCTCTAATGTTGGGTTGTTGCTTATCTAACTGAGATTGAGCAACTTGAACTGGAACCCTACGGTTCGCCAACTTCTTGCCTCCAGCTCTTAATCTACCGATTGGGATGCCCAAAGCTCCAGAGACTACTGACGCAGTATTTGCATCTCTAATTTCGAACTCAAACATCTTTTTAAACTCAGATTTAGTTCTTGGAGCTGGACTTCCAGTAGGGTGAATACGAAATATGTTTGGTTGAGACTTCCAAACTTCAAAAACCTCTGTAAAAATTTCTTGTACAATTGTTTTGAAGGCACTTGCTGAACTGTTGTTCATTGAAGTTAATCGGTTTCCAATATAAGTATGTATCGAAGGCAGAGCCATCCTGTACTGGATACTCCTACGATAAAATTCAGATTGAATTTGACCGGGCCGCCTTTGAATACCAAAAACTAAAGATAGAAGGGATCTTACTGCTCTTTTACTTGATGCGTCTGCAGAAAAAGGGATTAGCAAATCATCTGATGCCGTCATGGCCATTTCAGTATAAATTGTGAAACTCGGGTTACAGTCTACAAAAACGGTGATGTCATTTTCGTTCCAATATTCACGCAAATCTTGGATCAAATCAGACATCCATAAATGCACTAGTCTCCAAGCGTCTGATGGGCCTGCAGTTGTTGCAAGCCTAACTTGCGGTGACTGGAGTTCTAGTGTTTCATCACCAGAAATCAGATAAACATTATTGGAGACCTTGTTATTGACCCCACTTACTTGCGTTACGAACCTCGAGCCGCTTTTTGGGTTTACATATGGACTAGTTATTCGATCAGAAATGTACCCAGCAATTGTTCTGGGTGGTGTCTGAGCTGCTAAGTTATCTAAGGCTTGTTCTCCAACGGATATGCCACCTAGTAACATTTGAGATGAATTTGCTTGTGGGCAAAGGTCAATTACCAGAATTTTTTTAGTGGGATGTTGTCTCGCATACTCACAGGCAAGTTGAAACGTGAGGTAACTTTTACCAACTCCACCTTTGTTATTCCATAACGCATACACAGACATTTTTGACCCTTAAATTGATTTAAAAGCTTACTAGCACATCGAAAAGTATAACTGTTTATGTTTCTTGAATTTTAAGGAGCCTAAAACGCTTCTTCCTCTGGCAGGAATATCTCGCGTTTACCGCCAGACCCGGCTGCGCCGATCATGCCTTCGCCTTCCATGCGTTCAATCAGGTCGGCGGCGCGGTTATAGCCGATGGAGAGTTTGCGCTGAATATAGCTGGTCGAGGCTTTCCTGTCGCGGGCCACAATCGCAACAGCTTGGTCGAAGAGCGAGCCGCCTTCACTGCCGCCGCCTGCGAGTTTCGCGTCCGCAGGGCCTTCTTCGCGCTCGGTCGTGATGTCTTCCAGATAGGACGGCGCACCTTGGGCTTTCATAAATCCGGCAATGCGCTCAACCTCGCCGTCGGTTACAAATGGTCCGTGGAAACGGCGTGGTCGGCCTGTACCGGCAAAGAGCATATCGCCATTGCCGAGCAGGGCTTCGCCGCCTT
>CAZSKH010000300.1:0-3052 GCA_964607395.1 uncultured Algimonas sp. | reverse complement strand
ATATCTGCGGCCTGCATCACATCGTTCTGATCAATAGCGTAATCGACGATTTCCAAAAAGGCTTGGTTCCTCATATCTGTGACGAGGAGTTTCTTTGCTTCATCCAAAACCATGTCATAGTCAATTTGGGTCTCCGCATTCATCGCGATGACAGGACGGGACATCTTTCCCTTCATCTTTTTGATGACGCGAATTTCGACATTTTCTTTGGAGTCCAAATCCAGATCTTCAAGAATCGTGTCGACATCAACATCCGTTTCACCGTCAAGCTCTTTGGCGTAAAGATCGAAGGCGTCGATGTCTAAATCTTCAATATCTAAGGTTTCAAACCGGTTTTCCTTTGAAACGATATAGGTCCCTTTGGCTTCGCCGCGCGCGCCATTTTTATCTTCGGGCATTTCCATGCGCATCTGATCTTCTGGCATAAGCTCGGCTGTCTCGCTTTCAGGGCCGTCACCTTCAGACGTCTTGCGGTCAAAAATCTCGATAATCACGTTCTTGGAAAGACCACCTTCAGGTGCCACCTCTTCAGATGGAATGTCAGGGTCTTGCGACACACCGATATCCTTGGGCATCTCCACCGATTCAGCGTCCACCTCAGATGCCGCGTTACCGGTCTGATCAGACGCCTTTTGAGACTTTGTCTTTTTCAGATATTGGTCGAGCCACTTCGTTTTAGGTTTGGATCGGTCTGACGGCGGGTCTTGATTGTCAGCTTCCGCGACCAAAATGTCTTCGGCTTTGGATGTTTGCGCCTTATCCGTTTCGCCCCAGCCTGCCGTCGCATCCGTCTGTTCGGTGACTGCAATATCGGGCGCACCGGCGAGTTCGGTCTCTTCAACGCGCATGGTATCGACAGCACTGTTTTCCGACGCATCTGCGCCTTCTGTGCCAAAATAAACGATAGATCCGGCGAGGACAGACAAAACGCCGCCTGTCAGAATGGCTTTAGTCAACATGGTAGACTCCTTGTTCAGGATTTGTTTACCATAAATGCAAGCCTCACGCCAATAGCCCTCGCCTGTGAGGCGAGAAACAGACTTAAAGCATCATCGTGATGGGAGACTCCACATAGCGTTTGAACACGCCGAGCCATTCCGCCCCCAGCGCGCCGTCTACAACGCGGTGATCACAGGTCAAGTTCACAGTCATGACGGTCGCGATGGCCAATGCACCGTCTTTCACGACGGGACGCGGGCCACCTGCCCCGACGGACAAAATCATGCCGTGTGGTTCATTTATGATGGATCCGAAAGATTTGATACCCATCATGCCGAGGTTCGAAATCGAGAACGTCCCGCCCTGATATTCCTGCGGCTTGAGTTTCTTTTCCCGCGCGCGCCCGGCGAGGTCTTTCATTTCCACCGAAATCGTGGACAGGCCTTTATTCTCGGCGTGGCGCACGATTGGCGTAATCAACCCGCCGTCAATGGCGACCGCAACGGCGACATCCGCATTGTTGTGATAAGCAATCCCGTCAGGGGTAAAGCTCGCATTGGCCGCAGGCACGGCCTTCAAGGCCAGCGCCGCCGCGCGGATGAGCATATCATTGACGGAGATTTTCACACCCTCAGGTGCTTGCCCATTGAGCTCTTTGCGCATCGCCAGAAGCGCGTCGATCTCGCAATCCACGAGCAATGGGAAATCAGGGACATTATTGTTGGATGCGGACAGGCGCTTCGCGATGACTTTACGCATACCGTCCAGCGGTTCCAGCGAGTAAGTTCCGGCTTCGACGCCAAGTTTCGCGAGATAATCCGCCCCACCGGATCGAACCGAACCGACCTCGGTGGAGGCGGATTGCGGGGCCTGCGCAGTCGTTTTGGGTGCAGGTTGAGCGGATGGCGTGTAGCCTTCAATATCAGCTTTCACGATACGGCCATTCGGACCGGAACCGGCGACGTCTGCCAGATTAATCCCGGCCTCTTTCGCTAGGCGCTTCGCAAGGGGCGAGGCTTTGATTCTCTCCTCACTCCCATCACCCCGTTGCACAACGGGGTCCATCGCCGGAGCTTTCGTTTTAGGCGTTGGAGCATGAGATGGGTCCCGCTTTTCAGCGGGATGATTGGGTTTTTTAGATACATCCCCCCCACCAGCCGAATATCCATCCAGCGCACTCGCATCTTCGTCATCTTCCAAAAGGATCGCAATCGGCGCGTTGACTTTCACCCCATCCGTTCCGCCCGCGACGAGCAATTTCGCAATCGTGCCTTCTTCAACAGCTTCAACTTCCATCGTCGCTTTGTCAGTTTCAATTTCAGCCAACAGATCACCAGAGGAGACGCTATCCCCCTCTTTCACGAGCCATTTAGACAGTGTGCCTTCCTCCATCGTCGGGGAAAGCGCGGGCATGAGGATTTCAATGGGCATCTTCTAATTTACCTTAACGTCGACAATATTTGGTTCACCATAACATGCAGCGCGAATGCAATAGTCATAGTGTCTAAATCGAAACAGATGAATGTCTCTATTTTCTTGTTTACAGGCTAGCAAAGCACCAGCCAAATCGGGTCCATTTTCATAATTATGAAATTTTGCCCTATCTTCTTTTGGTTCATACCAACTATCCATCACGCTAAAAAATATTGGCTTACAAGAGAGCTTTTTAAGCGGTTTTGGATCGACATCATCATTGAATTCGTCGACAAATAACACACTTAGCTTGCCGCCCGTAAAATCCCACTTTGTGGGCCTCCAACAAATGTCGTCCATCAAAACAGAAACGCCATCTCTTTCGATCAGGCTATCCCACATAACACGCCCGCTTAGCCGCTTCGACCACATCCTTTGTTCCCGGCAAGCTCAAGGCTTCCAAATTCGCAGCATACGGTAATGGCACGTCAGCTTGGAAGACACGCTCCGGCGGGGCGTCTAAGTAATCGAAGGCTTCCGCGACGACGCGGGCGGCGACTTCTGCGCCAATGCCGGATTGTCCCCAACCCTCTTCGGCACAAACGATGCGGTTTGTTTTCTTGACGCTTTCAATTACGGTGTCCGTATCAAGCGGTCGTAGCGTGCGCAGATCGATGACTTCGGCGCTAATGCCCTCACC
>CAZSKH010000299.1:0-3053 GCA_964607395.1 uncultured Algimonas sp. | reverse complement strand
ACCACCGCTGGCCCCGCCGTGAAGATTTGCGAGAGACCTTTGACCATGACGGAATAATGCGAGGCCACCGCCCGCGCCGCGCCGAGCCCTGCTGTTGGGCCAAGCGCCAGCGCGACCACAGGCACAGTCTCTAAGTTTTTCACAACATGATCCCACCCCGGCACCATGGGCACATAGGTATATCCCATCGCTTCCAGCGATTTCACGGAGCCGCCACCGCCCGTTCCGTCAATCATGCGGATGATCGGCAGGCGCAGCTCATGCGCCATTTGCTCGGCGGTGATAAATTTACGGTAAATCGCGGCGTCAGACGCCCCGCCCCGCACAGTAAAATCATCGGCCGTTGCAACAACGGTTCGGCCATTAATGCGTCCGCGTCCATAGATGAAATTCGACGGTGCGCTGTCGATAAATTCCCCGTCCTCCGTATAGCGCCCCTTTCCCGCCAGCGCGCCGATTTCATCAAAGCCGTCAAAATCGAGCAGGCCTTCCAACCGTTCGCGCGCATTTAATTTCCCGCGCGCTTTCTGCCGGGCGAGTTTATCTGCGCCGCCCATTTGCAAAGACATCTCGCGGCGGCGCGCCAGTTCATCTAATTCTTTTTGCCAGCTCATCTGTCTTCAATCGCGCGTCCTGACTTGTATCGCAAGCGCCATCCGAATAGCTTGTGATTCCAATATTGAGAGGGTCCTCCATGTTCCGTGCTACTTTGCTGACATCCGCGCTTTTGCTCACCGCCTGTAATCCTGGCGGGCCGACTTATATCTCGACCGGCAACGCGCCTGCACCGATGCTGAACGTTTCGGCAACAGGCCATGCCAATGCCGCGCCGGATCGCGCCACCGTTAGCGCAGGCGTGGTGCAACAGGGGAAAACAGCCCGCGAAGCGATGATGGGGAATGCCACACTCATGACCGCCGTCTTTGATGAGCTGGAAGCCGCTGGCATTCCTAAGAAAGACATCACGACCAGCCAGCTTTCCCTACAGCCACAATATGATTATCGGAACCGTCAGAAGCCGACGATTAAAGGCTATGAAGCGCGCAATACGGTCACGGTCAAATCTGATGATATTGAACAAGTCGGCCCCATGCTCGATGCGCTGGTTCGGGCGGGCGTCAATAATATCAACCAAGTCCAATTCTCCGTCAAAGAACCCAAGAGCGCCATGGACAAAGCCCGCAAAGACGCCATCCGCGAAGCCAAAGAAAAAGCGGAAGGCATGGCCGAGGCGGCAGGCGTCAAACTCGGCCCGCTACTGTCTATCAACGAGGCCAATCGCGGTGGGTTCAATCCCCAGCCTATGATGATGCGCGCCGAAATGGCAGATATGGGCGGCCGCGCCAGCACCCCCATCAGCGCAGGCGAGCAAACCATGAGCGTCACCGTGAATTTGAGCTATGGGATTGTGGATTAAGGTTACTGTTTGAAACAGTTTTCTCGATGCCAGTCTAAATAAGCTGGGTGAGGCCTGTCGCTCGACTTTTTTGGTAAAAGTGCTTGGCGATCAGGGGTAAGAATTCGATTTACTTCATCAACGTTATTGATGTGGCGCGAGAGCAATATTTTTCCGTCATCAGACAACCCTAGTAATCCGCGATCAAACATCCAATGTGCTGTCCCTGAAAGCGCCAATCCATTATTTATGATGTCCGGTCCATTCTGTTCAACAGGGCGAATATGCGCAGCCTGGACCTCGGCTCTTCCTCCGCCATTGATAAAACTTAAACCGGTGAAGGCGCAGGTTTTTTCGTAAGCCTTCAGCACAACCGATCGAAAGGCTCGGTCCCGTATCTTTCTATTCATCAAGACAGGCTCATAGGGCCGCTCTGGCGCAATTGCTTTATCAAATACGAATTCAGTCGGGGCTTCAGCTACTTCTAAATCAACTTCGATTGCCTCATCAACGCGCGGAAGATCTTCTTGCTCATCTGGAAGACCATATTCGACTATCTTCCGAAAATCTGCATCTGGCAGAATTCGGACAGCCGCTATGACATAACCTCCGTTCACACGAACATCATCCCCTAGTAACTTTGATTCAAATAATTCATCATGCAATCTAAATGGAACATTACGTTCCATCGGCAGGTAACTGCCCGGTATCATATCCGCATAGAAATGGTTTGAGCGACCTGAGTCCGGACGAACGCGAAGAACTTTTGCTAGGGCTTTGTAAGATTTTTGACCCTTATTTTTACCGGACTCATAATAAACAATCCAGTCGCCAACAGTCTGTTCAACGCGCTTCAAATACTGTTGCGGGAAATGATAATGCTCCGAGGGGTTATCATCATACTCAAATGATGGATTATGAATGAAAACTGCTTTTGCCATTTATCCTTCTACCCGTGCAAAAAACGCCGCATGAGCCTCAGCCGCCTCCGCCTCACATAACCCTATCCGCACATCAATTCCCGCTTCTTGTAAGAGCGCCGCGCCGCGCCAATGGACGCGGGGGTCGGGGTCTACGACGGCGATGAAGCAGCGGGTAATTCCCACCTCAATGAGAGCATTCGCGCAAGGCGCGGTTTGGCCGTAATGACTGCACGGCTCCAGCGTTACATAGCAACTCGCGCCGCGCGCTTGGCTGCCTGCGACTTGCAATGCGACAGTTTCAGCGTGGGGGCGTCCGCCGTCTTGGGTTGCGCCCTCTCCGATGATTTCGCCATTTTTGACAATAACACATCCAACAGCTGGATTTTCTGCTGTGCGCCCGGATTGCGCCGCGCCGATTTCAAGCGCGCGGCGCATGTAGTCTTTATGCGTGGTTTTAGGCACTCTTTTTCTTTGATGATTTTTTCTTAGCGGTCTTTTTGGCTGGCTTAGCTTTCGTATCGCCGCCAACATCAGGCAGTTCCTTCGCACGAGAGTCGTCCAAATAACGCGCGCCAGTAATATCCAGCGTGCCGTGTTTCATGTCGATCAAGAGCGGGTTACCTGTCGGGAATTCAAAGCCCGGAATATCCGCATCTGGCACATCGAAAATTTCTTTCAGAATCGCGCGCAGAGAATTTCCATGGGCGGAAATGATAACATTTGATCCGGCTTTC
>CAZSKH010000298.1:0-3057 GCA_964607395.1 uncultured Algimonas sp. | reverse complement strand
AGGCTCTGATGTACGGGACACGTCAGGGCTGCGCGTTCGAGTTTTTTACGGTCCGTTTCTGACACATCTGGGGGAAGACTAAGATGCACGGTCAACGCCCCTATTCGTCGTTTTGGGTCGGCGACCATGGTTTTTTCGACAGTGGCCCTCGCGCCTGACAAATCCACGCCGATACGGTCTGCGACAATCCCCATGATCGTCAGGATACAGCTACCCAGCGCCGCCCCGACCAAATCCGTAGGCGAAAAGCTCTCGCCTTTGCCGTTATTATCCACCGGAGCATCCGTTTGGAATTCGGCTCCGGATGGACCATGTTGAGCGGCAGTGCGCAGCCCGCCCTGATAGGTGATTGTTGTTTTGACCATGACATATGCCTTAAATCAGACTGTTAGATTGGCAAACCCTAACCACGCAACGCTTGAACCGCATTGCGGTTTGTCACTCAACTATTTTTGACTCACCGGGCCAATTGCTGGCGTTACGCGCGCCATTTTGAGTCTATATTCACTTTGTTCAAATCCGCGTCGACCAAGTTTATGACACGTTTATCCATCAAATTAACCAAGGAGCGGAAAAATATGTTAGAACCGCCGTTGCCTATCTCATGAGACGCGCATTGCCCTTTAAATTCGCTGAAATATGCCCAAATCGTTCAATCAACGCATCATTTGTTTCAGGGGTAAAGGCCATGGAGGGGTCAGACGCGCAGGCATTCAGCAAGGCTTTTGTCTCGATATCATCAACTTGAAAGGCGATCGTATAAATCTTGATGCCTTCAGCTTTGATATTGTTGCATACTCTCGCTGTCGCAAGATTAGCCTCGGGTGAGTACTCATTCTCATTTTCTGACGTCGCGATGTAGGGAGCCGCTTTGTAAGCGTCCTCAGCGGCTTGGCCTGTCTGTATCTGAGCGGAGTTTTGCCCATCGGTCATTAAAACCAGAATTTTATCTATGTTACTGTCACTTTCGGCATTGTCGTAGGGAGCCCCGGCAGACAGGACAGCTTGCCCCCACAGCAAGCCTGTTGGCAAGTAAGTCTGATCTATTCCGAACAGCTTATTTACTTCACTTTCAAGCAAGTCGAAGTCATCCGTCAAAGGCGTAATTTTCCGCGGACAATAAGCCGTCACGTTATAATTCAACCCCGTCGCTTGGTATGGAATTTTTTTGAGAAGCCCCGGCATTTTCTCAAAATATGATCCGTACACCTCGCTATAGGGAGGCAACCGTGTTCCGACACAGCCTTCAAAGCGAGACTCTTCAGTACGGCTCATCTCCTCATAAGTCGTCGTTTGGCCTGTACAGACAGTGGTTTGATATTCTTCTTCTTGACCGTCGCGAATACGTGTTCGCGTTTCTTCCTGACACGTTCCCCCTGAATGGGTGGCCTGCTGCCAGGTAATCTCAGTGTCAAATTCGTCGGGAAGCTCCAACCAAGATGCCGTATAATCTTCATCTCGTAGTCGGATATATCTCGCAAAAGGCACCAAAGCCACCTTGCTATCGCTTCCGCTCGCCTCAATCGCGTTGATAAGGTTTTTCGAGCCGGTTTTTAGGGCAGCCATCTTTCCATTCGGAAGCATGGAAAGCGTGTTATCCAACACCAAAGCCATATGCACGCTCCTGATAACCCCCAGGCCGGACTCTGATTCTGCGCTAAGTCTTACAGATTTCTTGCTGAGGAGCCCTCCAAACGCCAAGGTATAATCGACTTCAGCTTGACCTAGGACGGTGTTATTCTTTGTTAGAGTTATGTTCGGCTCAACGCCGGTCAGGTCGAAGCCATTACCACTCATAACCTCGATCGCGATTTCTTTACGTTTCGAAGCTTCTTGTTTTGCAGAAATATCCCAATCGTCCATGCTTGCAGAAGAGGCGGCCAAAACTCCCGCATCCACCTGACTTTGCAAAACGTCCCGGGCCTTTGTCATCTGTCCATAATCCAAGGCAACGCCAGCTGCGACGACAATAGCAACTAAGCTGACCGAGAACATGACGCCCACGTTTCCGGACTGATCAAATTTAAATCTCTGGAATAACTTCATTTTTGCAACCTTGGATACCCAATTTCATAGCGCTTTAAAGCCAAGCCTGTTAAAAGGAGTATAGGAGTCGTGGTTAAGAATTTAAAAACCGTCAGACATCTCACCAGCCTGCATAAGCCAATGAAAATTGAGCTTTTTTGAACTGGCGAATACTGGCTTTACGGCTATAAAAATGACTGGAGGCATCCAGAGCCTCCACAAGCAGTCACGGAGCTGCTCGGGCTCCCGTTCAATCTAACCCCACTTTGCCTCAAGCTTTGCTCGTGCTGGCTCATGCACATTGACTTTGCTCAAATCCCCGCCAGCCCAGTCCATGACGCGTTTATCCATCATTTTGAACCAGAGCGGCGGGAAGAAGGCGACGGCGAAACAGCCGCCATAGCCCGTCGGCAAGGTCGGGACATTCTTATAATCGCGCAGGACCTGATAGGGGCGTTGCGGATAGGCGTGATGGTCCGAATGGCGTTGCAAATGAAAGGAGAGCAAATTGGAATAGGTGTGATTGGTGTTCCAGCTATGTTTGGGCTGGCAGCGTTCATATTTCCCGTTCGGCTTCTTCTCGCGCAGCAGCCCATAATGCTCGACGTAATTGGCTTGTGTCAGGGCAAGCCAGGCGAGGAAATGATGCGGGATGAGGAAGAGCAGGATCCCCGGCCCAAAGAGCACAACGAATAACCCGCCGAGTGCGAGGGTCACGGCATAAACCTGCAAAACATCATTCTGGAGGGACCAAAAGCTCTTGCCTTTGCGGTTTAGCCGCTCTTTTTCATAGCCAATGCCACGCTTAAACGTGCCGGAGAGCTCGCGGATCATGAAACGGTAGAAATTCTCGCCCATACGAGAGCTGGCAGGGTCTTCGGGCGTGGCCACCCATGTGTGATGGCCTTTATTATGTTCAATATTAAAATGCCCATAGCCCATAATCATATTGCCGATTTTGGCAGAGAGACGATCTAGCTTATCAGCTTTATGGCCTAACTCATGCGTCATCGTCATGACGCCGCCGCTATT
>CAZSKH010000297.1:0-3086 GCA_964607395.1 uncultured Algimonas sp. | reverse complement strand
AGTGAAATCAGGATCATGAGCATCACCGCAACGATTGCGGTCAACCATGGCATCGGGCGAAATTTCACGCTCATGTCTCAAAATCCTGACGGCGCACTTCACGGGCGTTTCTCTGCCACGCAACATTGAACATAACGCCGCGCAAGAGCCGAAGAAGCCACAGGCTAACGCCAATGATGACAGAACCCCAGATTATAAATGTCACAAAAAATGGCGGGTCCAAAATCATGTGAAACCCCAGCGCCATGGGCACAATGAATATACCCACGATGAAAATCACAAAAATAGCGGGACCATCGCCCGCGTCTTCGTCCCGGAAATCAGCCTCACAAACGGCGCATATGTCTGTGAATGACAGCATAGATTTAAAGAGACGGCCCTCGCCGCAGTCCGGACAGCGGCCCGAGAGGCCAGTTTGAACCGGCGGCAAACGCCGCCGACCGCGTCTGGGTCTCGCCATCTGTCGGAAGGCCCAAGCAGCCTAGACTGCGAAGATAATATAGACGAAGGCGAAGAGGAAGAGCCACACGACATCAACGAAATGCCAGTACCAAGCGGCCGCTTCGAGACCGAAATGTTTCTCAGGGCGCAAGCCGCCTTTGGCGAGACGCAAATACATTATCGCCAAGAAAATCGTACCGATTAAAACGTGCAAGCCATGGAAACCTGTCGCCATGAAGAAGGCAGACCCAAAGGCATCCGCAGAAATCCACGGGTGACCGCCGCCATCAGCTTGGTAATGGAACAGCTCGAGATACTCATAGCCTTGAACAGCTGAGAACAAGATACCCAAAAGAACTGTAAGTCCCAATCCCCATTTCGCGCCCTTACGGTCACCATGGATGAGCGCATGATGCGCCCATGTCACGGTCGTGCCCGACAGCAGGAGAATAATAGTGTTCATCAATGGCAAGTTCCAAGGCTCGACCCCTTTTACGCCGGGCGCCATGGACGTCGCATATTCATCAGCATTCTCTAGAACAGCTGTATCCCATTTCGCCCGCATCTGATGGAATAGACCGAGCTCGAAGAACATCCAGAACCACCCGACAAAGAACATGGCTTCCTGCATGATGAACATAATCATGCCGTAGCGCAGGCCGATATCAACAACCGGCGTATGATCACCCGCACGGCTCTCCGCCGCCACATCTTTCCACCAGCCATACATGACGTAAGCCGCAAAGAGTGAGCCGACCACAAGGAAAAACCATCCCCCATCGGCACCGATTTTGTCAGCGCCAGAGCGATAGGAATCTTGCAGGCTATCTAACCCCTTGGAGAAGAACCACTCCATCATGGGCGACTCGCCTGTGCGCGGCGTCAATCCGGCAAAGAAAATGACCATGCCGGCACCCCAAACAAGGGCTGCGAGACCTGACAGGAACGGCCATGGGGATGGCGGAATGAGGTGATAGTCGTGTTCGACGGCGTGTCCGGCCATGAGGGTACTCTTGTGTTTGGATTCGCACGTTTGGCCGTACGAAGGTTGAAGTATAATCCGCTATAGCGGCGGCTTTGCGTCGCCGCAATATCGTAGATTGGATTAGTTCGTCGCGGTTTCAGGTATTTGACTGTAAACCTGCGCTGGCATTGTGCCCTCTTCCGTTGGGAAGAATGTGTAGCTCAGGGTCACAGACTTAATATCATTCAACCGGGCTTCCTCGTCCAATTGAGGGTCAATGAAGAAAATCACGGGGAGATTCAACTTTTCACCCGGTTGGATGATCGTTTCCTCAAAACAAAAACAATCTGTTTTAATGAAATAGGGCGCGGCTTTTATCGGCATAACGTTGAAGTTTGCGACCCCAACCACGGCTTCATCGCCTGTGTTTTCGACCGTGTAATAGGCCAATCCGGATTGGCCGAGTTTGACATCCATACGGCGTTGATCGGGCCGAAACTTCCAAGGCAAATCTTGCGCTACATTTGAGTCGAATTCTACCGTGACGGTGCGGTCAATGACCTCGGAGAGATTATCATCCGCGATCTTGGGCGTTCCGCCATATCCGGTCACGCGGCAAAAGGTGTCGTAAAGGGGGTCCGATGCAAAACCTAAGCCCAACATTGCGACTCCAACGCTGGATAAAATCACGAGGGTTTTCTTGTTAGACGGCATTCGGTAACTCTCCTCTGCTGACCATGGTTACAAATACGAGAATGACGAAAAGTAGTAAACCAGATGCGAGGGCTATGTTGCGCTTCGTCCGGGCTTTGATTTCGGCATCTACGGGCGACACAAATTTTGTCGGCGTTCCGCGATATTCCTTTAAATTGAAGCGATTGCCCAGAAATGCGAGCAGCAAGAAGGTCAACAGAACGAAATATCGGCCAGAAATCGCAAAAATTATAAGTGCGCTGACTATCGCGATGATAATCCAGATCTCATATTTCTTTAGACCTTTTCCCGGGTACGAATCTCCGGATGTATTGAGGTTTTTATCCATCTAAGAACTCACACGTAAGAGATAATCGACGCCGATGAGGGCGAACATAGCGAAGAGATAAAGGATAGAGAACGCGAAAAGGTTACGCGCGTCGCGATCCCCTTTTTGCACCTCATAAAGGCTTTCCGGTTGAACCTCATCCTTTTCGCCCGCGCGCGAGCGCCACACCTTAAATGTGAGCGCAACAAAGCTTGCATTGAGTAAGAGTGCGCCGAAGGCATATATCGCGCCGCTTAGTCCCGTTATGACAGGTGCCGCCGCGACTGCTGCCAGCCCAAGAGCATATCCGAACATCTGGTTTTTCGTAGACTTTGGCCCAGCCACATTCGGCATCATCGGAATCCCTACACGGCCATAATCGCTGAGCTTATAAAGCGCCAAAGCCCAGAAATGCGGCGGGGTCCAAATGAAAATTAGCAGGAAAAGGATTAGACTATCGACGGTCACCGTGCCTGTCACCGCCGCATATCCAATCATCGGCGGCAGAGCGCCCGGCGCGCCGCCAATCACAATGTTCTGCGGCGTGCGGCGTTTTAGCCACATTGTATATATCACCACATAAAAGAAAATGGTGAATGCCAATAAGGCTGCCGCGACATAATTCGTCGCTAAAGCTAACATCCAGACTGAAACGACGGA
>CAZSKH010000296.1:0-3107 GCA_964607395.1 uncultured Algimonas sp. | reverse complement strand
CCATTTTCGCCCACATATAGGCGAGGGTCGCGAGGCCGAGCATGTGCATATAATCAACTGACCCCGCACCCGCATTATTCGGGTCGGACATGCCGTTTTGCATCAACCACATAGTGGCTTCTGTCAGCTTCTTCTGCGCACCGCCGAGACCGTCCATAAAGACATCCAGCTCTTCATTGCCTTTATTCTCAGCAAGGAAGGCTCCGATTTCTTGGTTGAGCGTCATGAGTGCACGGCCACCATTGCGGGCGAGTTTACGTCCGACGAGGTCTAATGCTTGAATGCCGTTTGCGCCTTCATAAATCAGAGCAATACGGTTATCGCGCACGAACTGGCTCATGCCCCATTCTTCGACAAATCCGTGACCGCCAAAGATTTGCTGGCAATCAATTGTTGTCTTCATGGACATATCGGTCAGATAGCCTTTGACGACGGGTGTCAGCAGGCCGAGATAATCATCACATTTTTCGGCTAGCTTTTCGTCGCCAGAATGCTTTTCCATATCTTCGTGTTTTGCAGCCCAGAAAATTAGCGCACGTGCCGCCTCATTAAACGCTTTGGTTTCCATCAACATGCGGCGCACGTCAGGATGAACGATAATTGGATCGGCTTGCTTATCCTCATGCTTCGGACCTGTCAGAGCGCGGCCTTGAATGCGGTCCTTGGCGTAAATCGCGGCATTTTGGTAGGCGACCTCGGATTGACCAAGGCCTTGGAGGCCAACACCAATACGGGCTTCGTTCATCATGACAAACATGACGCGCAAACCTTTGTTTTCATCACCGATGAGATAGCCTTCCGCTTCGTCATAATTCATGACGCAAGTTGAGTTACCGTGGATGCCCATTTTCTCCTCTATGGAACCACACGATACAGGGTTGCGCTCGCCCGGATTTTCATTCTCGTCCAGTTTGAACTTTGGAACGATGAAGAGTGAAATGCCTTTTGTTCCGGCTGGTGCGCCTTCGATACGGGCGAGGACCAAATGGACAATGTTATTGGCCATGTCGTGCTCACCGGCGGAGATGAAAATCTTCTGGCCTGAAATTTTATATGTACCGTCGCCATTCGGAACAGCTTTCGTTTTCAACATGCCCAAATCCGTTCCGCAATGCGGCTCGGTCAGGTTCATTGTGCCGGTCCATTCGCCGGACATCATTTTTGGCAGGTATGTCTGCTTTTGCTCTGCCGTTCCGCCGACTTGGATGGCTTTAATCGCGCCGCCGGTCAGGCCGGGATACATGGCAAAGGCCATATTGGAAGATGTCCACATTTCGCTGGCGGCGATCTGCAACATGCCCGGCATGCCTTGTCCGCCATATTCTGGGTCCATGGAAAGGGCCGTCCAACCATTTTCGGTCATCTGTTTATAGGCGTCTTTAAAACCCGTTGGTGTCGTAACGGACCCATCTTCATGGCGCTTACAGCCCTCATGATCGCCAACGATGTTTAGCGGGGTTAGGACTTCTTCGGCGAATTTCGCGGCTTGCTCTAAGACTGCGTCCGCGAGATCGGCGTCGACTTCAGAAAAAGCCTCATATTTTGTGAGGTCTTCAAACCCGAGGACTTCGTGAAGCAAGAATTTCATGTCTCGAACGGGTGCGTTATATGAGGGCATTATCGTTTATCCTATTAAGAATGTGCGAGTTTAGGTTTGGAATCCGGGCTTCCGGATAGAAAATCGATGGGGTTGCCTGTGACGGCTTCATCTAGGGCGGCTTGGTAACGTGCAGCGAGATCGGCAATCGTGCCTGATCCAGGTTCACTGGCGAGGGCTTCTTCAGCGATAGAAATCACTTCTGTCATATCTGCGTGCAGAATGTCTAAATCCCGCCGCCGTTCCGCCAAACCGTCTAATATGGCTTGGAAGTTATTTTTTCGGCGTTGGATTTCATTTCGGTCCGTTACAACGCCGTCGGTAATGTCTAAAACCGCTCGGATGTCCTCTAATGAGAAACCAAGTCTTTTACCGCGCATAATCTTTTCGAAGCGCAGTCTGTCGCGCGGGTCGAAAATACGGACGCCGCCTTCGCGGGTCGGGGTCAGCAGGCCTTTATCTTCGTAAAACCGAATCGTGCGCGGCGTGACATCGAATATTTCAGCGAAGGTCTTTATGCCCCATTTCTGATTTCGCGAGTTTTCCATGTGCGCCTGTTAGCTTACGTTGACGTTAACGTCAACGTCCAAGGCGCGACAGTTTCGCGACACTTTGACGTGGGTGGAGGGGGCCTTCTGTAAAAAGGTTAACGACTTAACGCGGCGTTAACTACGTTTGGGGTCTAACGGGACAAACCACAGCCCAAATTGTGCCGATTCATCGTATCTGATTTTCGACCTTATTTGAGCGATGCCTTTGGGGAAGACTGCGCTGATGCCGAGCAAAGCCGTGAAAACATCGACGAAGACACCGGCTCGCAAAACTAGCAAGCCGGCAGCCAAAGCTACGCAAAAACGCGAGACTGTCGCGACCCTCGCTCAAAGCCTGAAATCTTTGGAGACCCGTCTAAAAGGGGCTGACACAAAGAACCGCAATGCGCTCAAGGCATTGAAAGGCGTGGTTGCTGACATTCAGGCAGCCGCGAAAACTAACGCGACAACGCAAAAATCCGCCCTAACCCGCGGCCTCAGCTCACTTGAAGCCCGACTAGAAACCTATCTCGACCGCGTGGCGTCCGAAGCGCGCGCAAGCGTGCGGTCCGAGCTCGCCAATGTGACGGCCGCAAGCGCAGATCTTTCGACGTTGGAGCAGGCCGTGCAGGCCGCACATAGCCGTCTCGATGCTTTAGACGGAATGCAGCGGGAGTCCCTTGCCCGATTGAACCGCCATATCGCTCATCTTGCGACCTCCGTGGAGCAGCGGTTGAGCGCCGAGACAAAAGCGCGAAAAGCCGCCACTTCTGCTCTGGATGCGAAAATTGATACCGTCCGCGAATCGCTGGAGACTCGCGTTACTCAGGTCGAGCAAGACGCCGCTGACGCCTTGCAAGTCGTCGGCAAGAAAATATCCGAATTTGCCGATGCCCTCGAAGATCGCGCGAAATCCTCAGACGCAGATACGGCAGAGCGTCTGGCGGATCTGGCGCAAGAAACGCAGTCTGATTTTTCTT
>CAZSKH010000295.1:0-3114 GCA_964607395.1 uncultured Algimonas sp. | reverse complement strand
AACGCACCATTGGCGATCATCAACTGATCTTGGATGAGGTCGGCTTGGACATTTGCGGTTTCGGAGAGCTCGACAATATTGGCTTCGACCTTGCCTGTAACCTTACCCCTAACACTCACGTTTTGCGCGATAATCTTTCCGTTTACTGCGCCTTGCTCGCCAATTGTGACCGTGCCGGCTGTGACGTTGCCGTCGAGGCGGCCGTCAATTTGGACGTCGCCATCTGTCTTAATGTCGCCCGTAATCACAATGTCCCGTCCAATAATGGAAGGCGCGCCCCGGTCGTCATACGCGGTGCGCTGGCAGCCGACGGTGCTTTTGCGCTCGACGTCGTTCCGGATGGGCTATTGGTCTTATTGAACATAGAGTCCTGCTTTCAAAAACTTGTTCGGATCATATGCACGACCCTGAAAATGTATTTCATAGTGAAGATGGGTTGCCGTACTGCGACCAGTAGAGCCCATCCCACCGACTTTGAAGCCCTTATCCACTTTTTGTCCGCGTTTGACAAATGTCTTATGAAGATGGGCGTATCGTGTTTTGAAACCGTGGCCGTGATCAATTTCGACCATACGTCCATAGGCGCCCTTACGTCCGACAAAAGAGACGACACCGTCGGCTGTTGCAACAATCGGCGCAAGGCGCTGTCCGCCGAAGTCCAAACCGTGATGCATGGTTGGGCGTTTGGTGAACGGGTCTTGGCGCAATCCGAAACCGGAGGTGCGATAAGTTTCTGTTCCGACAGGGTGCCCCAGCGGAAGCGACTCAATCGCGCCCTCCAAAGCCTCGACTTCCGCCGCTCGCGCTTGGATCGCCGCCACGCGTGAGACAAACCCGTCTTCAACAACAAGACCATCCGTCATCGGAATGAAGGGGCCGCCTTTACCTGCCGGACCGGACTGCAAGATTGTCTCAATATCCATGTCTGTGGCTTGGATGAGGGCGCGGTTGCGTTCGATTTTGTCTTGAGTGTCACGCTCTGCGGCGATGAGGAAAGCATCCTGCGTGGCGCCCATCGTGTTGAGCGAGTTGTCAAAGTCCAAACCCGTCGTGAGGGACGCCGTCTTGATGACGTCGCGGCGGGATTGACGAGGCGTTGTGTCGCGCGCTGTTGGGGACATCAACACGCGGTCTGCGGCATATTCAACATTCGGCGTGCCGGAGACGACGACAGCGCTGGATTGGGTGCCAATAATTTGTGACAATGTTTGGTGCTTTTGCTCCAACTGGCGGGCCATTGTTTCGAAATTCGTCCGCTGCTCTTTGAGCATGAGTTGGGTGTTTTCTTCCTTGGCCTTTAGGTCTGCGACCATACGCTCATAATTTGCTTTTTGGTATTGCATTTCCTGCCCGGATGTCCGCAGCGGGTTATTGCCGATCAAAAGGTTGATAAGCGTCCAAAGACAGAGAAGCGCCATGGCAGAGAGCAGACTGACAACGGCGAGCTGTAGCCGCGTCGTCAGCACGTAATATTTTACCTCGCCGCCTGACCGAAGATAGATTTGTCGCTCTGGAAAATGGCGTAGGATATGCGTTCGCACATCACTGATTACGTCGTTTAGCATAGTTCCCCGAACAAATTTGATGCCCCACTACTCTTAATCATAGCAGGACTATTGGCTTCAAGGGCGAAAGGGCGAGTTTATGATTAAATTAGTCTTAATTTTACGCCTCTGAAGACGGTTTAAGCAGAAATTAGGGTCGAATTTCTGCTAAAGGCTCATAATAAGCCCGGGACAGCCCCGCTAATGTCCTGGCTTTGTCATTGAACGGCGATTTTATCTGCCCTCGAAAATGGTGTTTCACGAGGTGGTGGAAGTAAGATTCGGGTGTTTCTGGTTGAAGCGCTGCCAGATATTTGAACCAACGCGCTCCGATGGCGACATGGCCGATTTCCTCGGCATATATGACCTCCAGCACGGCAACGCTTTCTGTGTCGCCAACACTTTTGAGGCGTTGAATCATACCGGGCGTGACATCCAAGCCTCTGGCCTCAAGGACCAAGGGCGCGATGGCGACACGCGCCGGGAAATTGTCGCGCGTTGTTTGCGCAGCTTCCCATAAACCATTATGCGCCGGGTGGTCGCCATATTTCAGGTCCAGCCCTGCAAGGCGGTCGGCCAGCAGCACAAAATGGCGGGCTTCATCGTCGCAAACCGACGACCAATCTGAGATAAAGTCGGCTCTATCCGTGTCAGCAATTGCAGGGTGTAGGGTAAAACGCGCAATCATGTCTGCTGCCAAATCAATTGCGTTTAGCTCAATATGGGCGACAGCATGCAGGAGCGCGCCGCGCCCTTGCGGAGAGCCCAAACGGCGGCGCGGGACTTGGGTGGGCGGCACAAGTTCCGGACGGACCGGACGTGCGGGTTGTTCGGGCAGGGGGCCTGAGGGTGTTCCGATCTCGCCAGCGTCCAGCCATTTCGTCCGCATAAGCCGTGCAGCGGCAGCTTTCGCACGGGGCTCCGCAGTTAGGAGAACCGCGCGCGCATCGGCCAATACGCCCATCTGCTTAGCCTGCGTGTTCGCGCAGGCTTTCCAACACGGCGTCGACATGGCCCTTTACGCGAACTTTCGGCCAGACTTCTAAAATTTTACCGTCTGGCCCGATGAGGAATGTCGCGCGCTGGATGCCCATATAGGTTTTGCCATACATGCTTTTCTCAACCCAGACCCCGTAATCTTCGGTCACCGAACCTTCGATGTCTGCGCCGAGGACGATGCCCAGCTCTTTTTTCGCGATGAAATTATCGTGTTTTTTGATGCTGTCGCGAGACACACCAATTATCTCTGCATTTAGATCGGCGAAGGCTTGTTTCTGTGCCGTGAAATCAATCGCCTCTGTGGTGCATCCTGGGGTATTATCTTTCGGGTAGAAATAAAGAACCAGATATTTGCCTGCATAGTCGGCCAGAGACAGCGTTCCGCTATTGCCGCTGCCGGGCATGGAAAAATCAGGGGCAGCATCACCAGATGTTAACGGTGTCAATTTTACGGGCATAGGGGTCTCGCTCTTGCAATTTATGATGCCATGTTAATGGCGGTAATCATAGATTTATACGGAGCGGGCCTATAGGCGGTTCAGAGAACATGAGCAATGAAACTGACATAGAG
>CAZSKH010000294.1:0-3148 GCA_964607395.1 uncultured Algimonas sp. | reverse complement strand
GCCAAAACGCATAAAACCTCGACAAGCGTGAAACCCGCCTGTTTGCAATATTCCGGGAGCTTATGCGGGCGGGCTACTGCCAATTCCCAATATCCGCATTTTGCTCTTCTCCGCCGGGTTCGCCGTCCGCACCAAGCGAGAATATATCAACCGGGCCCCGCTCACCCGGATTACGATATTCATAAGGATTGCCCCATGGGTCGAGCGACATTTTCTTTATCACGCCGCCCGCGACCAAGGCCTCTAAACCTTCTTGCTCTGTTGGGTAACTGAAAGTTTCCAGCTTATACATTTCAAGGGCTGTCTCAATTGCGCTAATATCGCCCCGCGCCTTTTGAACCTGTGCTTTACCTTGCGCAGGCAAAACATTCAGCACAACAAATGTCGTTAACAAGCCAATGATAACTAGTGTCACCATGACCTCGACCAGCGTAAATCCGTCTTCATTTTTGTTGGATGTCATCATTAATACGCCAATGTGTTAAGTTGAAGAATAGGCAGGAAGATAGCCGCCACGACGAGCAGCACAACACCCGCGAGCAGGATGATAATCGCAGGTTCTAGCAACGTCAAAAAGACCGTTGTTTGTGCGTTAAATTCATCTTCCAGATAATCTGCGGATTTCGCGAACATCTGGCCCATATCGCCGGATGCTTCGCCGCCCATCACCATTTGCGTGACAAGTGGCGGGAAAACGCCTGTTTCCTTAAGCGCCGCAGACATAGGAGCGCCTGATCTCACGCGTTCCACTGCGCCGGTAATAGATTCGCGCATAACCGAATTGCGAAGTGTATGTTGCGCTGTATCCATCGCCGCGAGCGCCGGGGTTCCCGCGCTGACCAATCCCGCCATTGTCCGAGAAAACCGAGCGGCATTCACATCGCGGTTCAAGCGGCCAATCAGCGGAAGGCGTAATTTAAACCCGTCCCACCGCCGCCGAATTTTCTTGTTCTTCAACGCATATCGGAACGAGAAAATCAAAACGACAATCGCCCCTAACAGGATCAGCCCATAGCTTTGCAGGAACTCAGACAGCCAAATCGTCCCGCGGGTCAGCGGCGGCAAGTCTTGCCCAAAAGTATCAAATTGCTCGACGACTTTCGGTACAACGAAAATCATCAGCACCACGATTACGACAAGCGCGACAGCGCTCAGCACAATTGGGTAGGCGGTTGCGCCCGCGATCTTCCGGCGTATGGCTTGCGCGGCTTCCAGATCATCAGCGAGGCGAAGCAGAACCTCAGGTAATTGCCCAGACGTTTCGCCCGATGCGACCATGGCGACATAGAGGTCCGAGAAAGCCTGCGGTTGACTGCGCAAGGCTTGGGATAATGTCGCGCCTTCCACAACTTGCGACCGAATAGAGAGCAAGACGCCTTTCATCGGAGATTTTTCGAATTGCATCGCCGTGACCCGTAAAGCGTCTTCGACCGGCGTGGCTACATCAATCAGAATGGCGAGTTGCCGCGTCGCCCGGGTCAGCTCTCCATGTTTGATCTTTCCCGACCCGAAATTACCGGCGTTTGAAATCTCTCCGGCTTTGATAGCTTTCTTGCGAGAGCGGTTCAGATCGAGTGGCGTCAAGGATCGCGCACGCAACAAATCGCGAGCCTCACGCGAACTCCCCGCCATTAATGTCCCGGAGCGTTTGACCCCGCCGGCATCGATCGCGCTATAATCAAACGCGTCCATATTTAAATATTTTCCGCATTATGAGCAGAGCAGACGCGCAAGACTTCTTCTGAGCTTGTATCCCCGTTGAGCACGGCATCCGCGCCGCTTTGGAGAAGCGTATGGCGTGATTTAAAGGCATAGTCTGACATGTCCGTTTCCGATGCCCCATCATGTATCATCTGCCGCAGCGTATCATCATTAATGACCATCTCATAAAGTCCCAAGCGGCCCTGATACCCAATATTCTGACACTGCATGCACCCGACGGCTTTATGGAACGTCGCGCCGGATTTTATGCCAAGCTCCGCACATTCAGAGGCGGTCGGTGCATAGGGTTGTTTGCAATTCCCGCAAAGACGCCGCACCAAACGCTGCGCCACAAGTGCCGTCACGGTGGAGGACAGAAGGAACGGTTCTACGCCCATATCGCGAAGCCGGGCAATCGCAGCGACGGCGGAGTTTGTATGCACAGTTGAGAGAACTAAATGGCCGGTCAGTGCGGCTTGAACAGCGATTTCCGCGGTTTCAGGATCGCGAATTTCACCGACCATGACGACGTCCGGATCTTGGCGCAAAATCGCCCGTAGGCCTGCCGCGAAGCTCATCCCGATTTTATCATTCACTTGGGTTTGGCCGATGCCGTCCAGCGCATATTCAACTGGGTCCTCAACGGTCAGCACATTTCGCGTGCCGTCATTGAGCCGAGATAAAGCGCCGTAAAGCGTTGTCGTCTTACCCGACCCTGTGGGCCCTGTAACGAGGATAATACCATTGGGCCGCGCGAGCATGGATTGGAAATCCTCCAGCATGGCGGCGTCCATGCCAAGCTCCGATAGGCCAATACCTTGGCTGTCTTTTTCCAAAATCCGCATCACCAATCGCTCGCCATGCCGCGCGGGCAATGTCGAAACGCGCACATCAATCTGGCGCTCGCCGAGATTAAACGAGAAACGTCCATCCTGCGGGACACGCTTATTCGCGATATCCAGCCGCGCCATGACCTTAACGCGGCTGACGAGGACTGCGGCGAGGCGCGCGGGCAATGAGAGCTTTTCAGTGAGCGTCCCGTCGATGCGAAAACGCACAGATAGTCGCTCCTCATAAGGTTCAACGTGAATATCCGACGCGCGGGAGCGAATGGCTTCCTGCAAAATCCCGTTGATGAGACGAATAACCGGCGCGTCATCGGCGTCATCTAAAAGGTCAGAACTTTTGGGCAGTCCCGATGCGAGCTGGGACAGATCTTCCGGATCGCCAATGGCTGCATCTGCCGACCGTGACAGATCGGATTGCGCATAGGTTTTGGCAATCAGCCGAGAAAAATCATCGGCACTGATTGAGGACGGTTGGATGGGACGTCCGAAGGCGCGGCGCGCCTCCAGCAGGGCTTCCCTTGCGGCGCCTGGGCGATGGGCCAAGACCGGCACGCCGCCCTCACCTTCCGCGACAACAACGCCGTGCAAGCGGGCGAAGC
>CAZSKH010000293.1:0-3155 GCA_964607395.1 uncultured Algimonas sp. | reverse complement strand
AGCTTGGCGGAACCTATGACGGTTGGGGGTGCAGCGTTATAACGGGTGAGGCGGGCACGGTTCACTGAACTATATCCGCGTTTCAAACGCATTTTCGCCGCCCCCACTGCATTTTTCTCACATTTTTTGCTCAAAAAAACTTCGCCCTAGATTCAATCGCTTGTCCAAATGTTCGAACATATCATGAACATCTAGCGTTGACTCTGTTAACGTTTTTATAGGAATATAATCCTCACATTGGGTGGGCGCGACTATACTGACCCCTCAACATAGGAGGGCTTTATGGCCGTACGACGACAACATCCCGATGATCCCGGATTTGCGAGACTAACCGTGACAGCGGTTGGATTGGAATTCAGCTTGCCGCATTTGACATTGGAGGCGCATGAGCGGGCAGGCGCAACAAAGCCCGAGGTTTTCGCCCGGCAGGTTGCCGCCTATCTCTGCCAGACCGTGTTCAACATGAGCATCCCGCGCGTGGCGGAGCTGTTTCACCGCGACCGCTCGACCATCACCCATGCGCTCAATGTCATCGAGGACGCCCGCGAAGATCCGGTATTTAACCGCAAACTGTTGAAGGCAGAAAATTTCCTCATCGACAGTTTGCACACCTTCAGGGGAGCAGCATGAGCTATACCTCGCAATATACGTCGCAATATACGTCTCAGGCGCTCGCCATGGATCATATCCTGCGCGATATTCACAAGATTGACGGGTTGATTTCCCATAAACCGCAGGGCTGTGATCATCCGGTTTTTCCGCATCGCGACAAACGCAAACGCCCCGTGATTTGGATTGAACAGGCAGGGTTTCAATGGCTGCGCGGGCGGAAAATGATCGCGCCCCATATGCGCGGTTTCGTCCTATCCGATGCCGTGACCGAGCGCATTCAGAACGGTGAGGGCGCGGTAGCGGGTCCCGACCAGAGCGTCTATATCCCCGATGTGTCGCGCGTCGCTGCCAATGCAAATTTGCACTCAACCCCGCTGGACCGCCTCGCGAGGAGACCCGGTCTGGAACGCGGCAAAAGATGGCTCAGTGCGGCAGAGGTCGAGGCGGGCTATGCGCTCATCCGCGATTATGCCCGCACCGGCGAAGGGCAAATGGCGACGCAGGATTTCATGGCGGCGGGCGTGGATGGCGGCGATAGAAACGGCGCGGCGGAACGGGCCATGCTCTCGCGGATAACGGCGGGCACGCGCCTGCGCGCCGCACGGGAAAAGCTAGGTCCAGACCTCGCCCCCGCGATCATCGCCTTCGTCTGCCGCCAAGAGACCCTAGAAGCCGTAGAGCAAGACCAGCGCTGGGCGGCAGGGTCAGGCAAGCAAATCATCAAGCTGGGACTGGCGCGGCTGGCAGAGCTTTACGGGACGCGCCCGGGGTGAGGTTAGCGGTGAGGGGCAGTCATTTTTCAGCAAAAACCAAATGCTCTTTCCAACCTCGAAGTGTTGTCTTGGGGAAAAGGGATTTTATGTCTGTCCGGCGTTTATCGAAGGCCTCATAATCGGAGATCATATTTTCGACCTTCTCCGTGACCTTAATGAGATATGCGCCATGCCTTTTTTCGACATAATATCCGGCGTCAGACAGTCTCTGAACATCTTCGTCTCGGATGTAAAAACAGGCGTCTTGCATCTGCGTTTTTTCAGGTTTGACAGGGAAAATTGTATGATGCGCCAGATCAGGATATTCAACACTGCGCCGTAACCTCCAGCGCGGTTCATCTCCGCCAAAATAATGCATCATGGCATCGTGCGATTCCAGAATGTCACAGAGCCCCAGAAACAAGGCGTTCCAATCTATGGCTTTATGATAATGCGCTGAAAATGTGAGAATGCCCGGATTGAGGTTACCTTTTCGGTTTCGAAGCGTATGCCGAAATTCAAAGCTAGATTTAACAACTTTCCGGCGTTTGAAGATGAAATTTGTATGACCTTCGGAGTAATAATAGAAATCTTTGTTCCTTTTATCTGACCCCCTCGAAACCGTAGGAGAGGCCCAGAAGGGCTCACATGCGGCAATCGAAACAAAGTCAGTATATTGGTTACTGTAACTTCTATTGATGACCTGCGGGCTCAGGCGTTTATCAAACGCCGTGATAAATTCCAAAATGCTGCGGCCCACTTCCCAATCCGTCGTGGGTTTGAACGTTCTAATTTCAAAGGCGATTTCAGGCTTCATCAGCTGACTCCGGAAGGACGATCCCTCAACGGAAGACACGGTGCATAGGTTCTAGGCGCAAGTAAAGAGTGCTATCCCGCAAATGGAAAAACAATATCCACGTTTTGCGATCTGCGCCTTATACTGCGTTGACGGTGAGAGTCGTCCTCCCAGATTGGAAAAATTGCGGAATACCATGTTTTGACTTAAGGTCGTGAAAGGGCCGCATTGGAGATTGAATGTTAGATCGAGGGTCAGAACGATGGGACGGGCTGACGGGACCGTCCGGTTTGTCTGGGCGGCGCATTATTGATGCGATCTATGCCTTGCAGGAAGAGGGCTATATTGAAGATAACGCAGGGCAGTCGCTTGGGTTTGCGGAGGTTTTTAACCAGCTCTGCCACCAAGGCACGATTTATGAACTGACCTATGCCGCGACGCCGCATTTGCTTCCTGCGGCAACGGGCGAGACATGTCTGCCTGCAATGAATGCTCTCATATTACTGGCCGAAATTAACCTGAGTTATAATTCAACGGGCTTTCCGCCCCCTGATATTCCACTAGATTTCAAGGACGCTTTCGAGACGGCATTGAAACGCGCCAAAGACATGGCCTTGCAACACTTAAATCAGTCCGTTCTCGCATCAGAGGATTTCAACCTATGCCTTATGGCGATGGCTGGACTGCATAATCTTTCTGATACCAAAACGATAATTGAGCAAACATTCTTTGACCAAGGCTTGGTTGGGACATGTGAGCATTGCTTTGCGGATGTGGAAATACTCTGCGGGAGTGGGCCGTTTAGTGTCCAGTGGGTAGAGCCGCATCCGAAACACCCGAAGGTGATCTATGGCCAGCCCAAAGGGCCCATTACATATGTGACCTCAAAGCGGCTTTTAGAGTCTGGTTGGAATTGGAAAATTGAAACGGAGAATGCTGAAAACTGGCTGGCTCATTTTGCAATTTGCGCGGATCAAACCGAGACGAAAGAGGGG
>CAZSKH010000292.1:0-3160 GCA_964607395.1 uncultured Algimonas sp. | reverse complement strand
TTTGTCCTTCAATGTTGACTTCGCAACCTGTCCCGCAGGTTGGACGCTGTCCTGTAAGCGATCCGTAGCACGCGCCATATCATCCCATGTTCGCATATTGGACATGTGGCTTGTCTTGGCTTTCACCCAGCGTTTTGTCGCAAACCACTTGGCTTTAGTTTCCCGCCGGATATCTTCTAGAGACCCAAAGCGTTTTGGCTTTTCAAAAGACAGATCGAAAGGTCCGCGCAATCCGGCTCCGGTCTCTACGGGGCGTTTAAGCGTGGGCTTTAAACGCGGTGCGATCCCAGTCGTTTTGACAATATCTGCCGTTTTCTCGCGCTCAGCAGCTTTAAGACGCTTCGGAGCCTGACCTAAATCTCTGATCCTGCCGGTTTCGGGTTTTGGAATAGAGACCTCGCGCTGCATTGTGACAGGTTGAACCGGTGTGGAGACGTCTTTGGGGGCGTCTGCGGATTTGAAACTCGGCCATTTGACATTCGGGAATCCGACTTGCGGCCAGTCAAAGTCAGGCTTTTCAAATTCGGGCCAGTCAATCTCGGGTAAGTCAAATTCTGGCCAATGCAGGTCAGGTAAATCCATTTCGAACACATCATAATCCGACCAATTAAACCCGCCACCCTGCGGCTTGGGCTTTGCTATTCCAGCATCAGATTGCGCGGTTTGCGCCATAACGACAGAAGAAGACGTCCAGCGCGCGACGCCGCCTTGCAAGGCGTTCCAATGGCTCGACTTCACAAGATTTCGGCTGGCTTGGACAAAGCTCGACCCGGGCGCGGATGAAATGACGCCTGTCAATTTCCCATTGCCATTGCCGTAAAGCGCCGCAATGCCGCCGCGTCTAATTTTGCGCGGTGCAGATTGCGCAGCTGCATATTGCAAAGCCGCATCATCAGGCCCCGCACTGGCAGATTGCCCGTAAGCGGCTTGTAGCAAATTATCGCCAGTGCTGGAGCGGCCGCTAAGCGCTTCACGAAACGCCTTGGGAGCGCCGTTCAAATGATTTTTGGCCATATTGGACGGGCCAATAATCAACACATGCTTATCATCGGAGATGTCCATTTTCCGCGTGTAATCGGCCATCGTTAAACCCTGACCGGCGGATTTTGCCATGCGGCCCAAAATGCGCAAGGATTCTTGATACTCACGTGTCTCGCGCGGCAAGGCGATATAGCTTTCGCTCTGCGCAAATAATCCACCCGTTGAGGTAAGCTGAGACAGCTCTGTGACCGGAGACACCGTTGATTGCGTGATATTTAATCGAGACCCGTTTCCGATTGAGAATCCAGCGTTCACACTCTTTGGCGAGAGGCAACTATATCCCGGCTTAGCTTCCATATCCGGAACAAGCGTCAGAATATTGGAGGCCGCATTTAGCGCGCCCGGTTGAATATCAAAAGCAACGGATTTGCGTTTCTTATCCAATTTCGCTGCGCCCAGAGTTTTCCCATTTAGGGTGACGCGCAGGCGAGAGTTTTCAGCCAAATTATCTGTTGTGGAGAGGCGTAATAATAAATCACCGCCCATTGCGGCCGGATCGGTTACGCCAAATTTATAGCTCTGAGCCCCCGATAGAGGATCAGGGGTTGCGACGGCCAAATCCATGAGCGGCGTTTTGCCGTTAATTTTTACTGTGCCGCTATTTAATTGGGTCTGGAGGTTCATCTCGCCCAAGCTGGAGATGGCTCGGCGTGTGCTCGGGAGCTTGCGGGTCGCAAAGAGCTCCAACATGCGAAGGATTTCGGCATCCGTGTCGGCTGTGAAAATAAGCTCTGTAGGACGGCCTCGCGGCACAAAAATACGCGGACCTTTTGAGTTTAAGATCATCGGATCGTTCGTCGTTTGGAACAGCCGATCTCGCTTGACCATAATGACATTAAAATCATTGCCGCTAGGGGTAACGGAGAATTTCGGCACGCCCGGTGTGCGCAGGGAAATCCCCTGCGCGGCCAGCGCTTGCATGTCCGTTCCGTCCGGTCCGCGCGCAATTAACCCAACTGTCTTGGGGGACAGGACCGGCTGCTGAAGATATGAAGTGACTTCCGACAGGTTCATCTGACGGGTCTTCGTCCGGCCACTCATGCGGAGTGTGGATTCCGCCAAATCTATCCACCAAGCCCCATGTGCGGGGGCGACGCAGTCTGCGCCAGCGGGGGTCGGATAGGTGATCCGAATGACATTCCTGCGGTCTCTTGCAGATTTGGCGTCCAGCGGAAGCCGCGCTTCGAACCCGCGGCCATTCGACAGAACAGGCACGGCTTTACCGTTATTAAACTGAACTTGCAGCGGCGCGTTTGGCGCGACCCGCATCAACGGGTCAGCAGAGAGTGTCAGGACGATTTCAGACGTTCGTTCAGAGGGGGGAAGGTCAAAATAAAGCTCCACGCTAGGCTGACGCCAATCCAATGTGCGTGTGGTCAAGCCGCTTTCGCGTTGCGTCATGTCCACGAGAGAAGCAGAGTAGCTTGTCTTCACACCTCTGGGACTGATGTCCAAATAGCTGGCGGCAAACCCTGTCTGCGATAGGGCTGCTGTGCTAAGAAGCGTGATAATGGCCGCAGAGCGGCGTGTATTAATGCGAAACATGGTCCGATGCCTCAAGGTTAAGATGAGGTAAAAGACGCAAGCGGGATGCCAGTTGTGGTTTTACAGCCGAAAAAAATGCATAAAATTCGCGGAAAAGGCGAGTCTTAAGTGGCGCGTCTCAAAACGGATATCCGTGTTTCGGCTATTTTGCGGCGCGCGCAGGGGGCCGGGGCTTTTGCCGCTGTCTTGCGCCGAGGCGATCCCGATGCAGGGGCTTTATGGGTGATTGTCCGCAAAGGCGCGGAGCTCAGTCGCTATACAGAACATATGGCCATGAGCGGCGCGCGGGAATGGTATCAGGACGGGCCATTTGACGAAGCAGACCTGACCCTAAAGACAAATAAGGCCGTCGACCGGGACCCGGATATCTGGATCATCGAAGTGGAAGACGCGCAAGGCCGCGCATTTTTGGACGGCGAGATGGCTAAAGAGGAGACGGCTGCCGAAGTTGCAGCCAAAGCCTTATTCCGAGGCCGGTAAAGGCCGCAATCAATCCTGCGGTCAGGCCATACCAAATCCCTTTGGCGCCAATATCAGTATGCAGCGCCGTGAAATAGGCGATAGGAAAGCCAAT
>CAZSKH010000291.1:0-3164 GCA_964607395.1 uncultured Algimonas sp. | reverse complement strand
TGGTCGCCGAAGTCGGCGTCACGCTGCGCGATTTTGCCGAAGAAGACTTGACCCGTAAACTCCCGGTGACAGAGCGGTTGTTGCACACAATGATGACGGCAAATTACGGCGTTGTCTTAGCCCTCTTAATCCCCGTCCTTTTTGGATGGAGTAAAGGCGCAGCAGAATTGACCCCTATTTGGTATGGATATTGGAGTGTGTTTCTCTTGGCGGGCGCTTTGGCCGTCACAGTCTTTGCAGCGCGGGATTACCATGCGGCCATCCGTTTGCCGCGTCTTCATCGCCGCCCCGCCGCAGCAATTCATATGAGAGGCCCGCGTAAGACGTGGCTCATCACGGGCGGCACGGGCTTTATTGGTCGCCGCTTGATTGAGGCCCTGCATGTGGGCGGTCACGACATCATCGTGCTGACTCGAAATGCCGCTACCGCAGCTTTGCCCGCGCCAGTAACACTCATTACTGATCTCAATCAAATTCCGGCGGAAAGGCGTATTGATATCGTCGTCAATTTCGCAGGAGAAGCCCTCGCGCAAGGTTTCTGGACAAAACTCCGTAAGGCCGAATTCAGACGCAGCCGCATTGAGACAACGCGCGCCTTAGGCCGACTTTTTGAACGCCTGCATCACCGTCCAAACGTCCTGATTAATGGGAGCGCCATAGGCGTTTATGGCGTCGCGCCGGCTGGCACTGTGGATGAATTTACGCCTTTGGAGAAGGACGAGAGTTTCGCGCAGAAGCTTTGTCTGGATTGGGAGGCCGAAGCTGAAAAATTGGGGCAGCCAGAAACCCGTGTGGTGACCCTGCGGATTGGCATGGTGCTAGACCGCGATGGCGGGGCGCTCGCGCAGCTGCTCGTCCCGACAGAGCTCGGCGGCGGCGCGACCTTTGGCCGAGGGAATATCATGATGAGCTGGATCACGCGGGACGACATGGTTCGCATGATTCAATTTGCCGCCCAAACACCGCAGATTGAAGGCCCGCTAAATGGCACGGCGCCAACCCCGGTCAGTAACCGCGTGTTCACCAAAGCTGTCGCCAAGGCGCTCTATAGACCAACAGTGATGATGATACCGCCGGTCTTCATCCGCCTGATGGGCGGATTAGGCCAGGAAATCCTTTTGGCAGACCAAGACATACGCCCCCGCAAGGCCCTGGCGAATGGGTTCACATTTCTTGACGTCGATATCGACGAGGCCATGCACGCCCATTTACGCGCCGCGCCGCAAAAAAATGTGATCACCGGACAGGACGGTCTATGCCCAGCACGTTGAAAAACCTTCTGACGGCGGGTCCCAAGCCAGTCTGGATACGCTACTTATTTATTTTAGGTGTGGCGACGATGATAACGCGGCTCGTGCTGGACTCTCGCTTTGCAACAACTTCCTTTTTCTATTGTTTAGTGCCTTATGTCATTGGCGCCCTCCTATATTGGCTCGTTCCCCAACCAAAAGGCTGGACGAAGGCAAAACGGATTGGTCGGCATTTATTAGCCACCATTATTGTTATGCTCGCCAGTTCTGCCATTCTGTTTGAGGGTTTCATCTGCGTGATTATGGCCGCGCCGATTTATATTTTCTTTGCACTACTGGCGATTTCCATATCGCCCGATAGAGCGGACCCGGACCGGTTCAAAAAATCAGATGTTTTCCGCGCGAGCTTCGTGCCGTTGGTCGTCATTATTATTTCCGTTGAGGGCCTGACGGACACAACGAGCTTCCCGCGCGAGGAAGTGATTACACGCACGCACATCCTTGAGCTGACGCCGAAAGAGATACACGCCAATCTTGCACGGCCCGTCCATTTGGATGCCAAACGCAGCGCCTTTCTCTCTATTTTTCCCCTGCCTGAGCGGGTGGACGCACCCAAATTTGCGCAAGGCGAAACCCATAAGGCCTTTTTCACCTATCGCCGCTGGGGCTTTACCAATGTCCAAAAGGGGGAGACGCACCTTTATATGAAGACGGTGAAGCCGTTATTGGTGGAAACGGTCGTTACGCAAGATACCAGCTATTTTTCTCACTACTTGACAGTGCACGGGACCAAGATTGAGATGACCCCGCAGGCCGATGGCACAACGCAGGTTAGCCTGACCATCCGTTATCGCCGCACCCTTGACCCCGCTTGGTATTTCGGCCCGATGCAGCGACGGGCCATTGGCGAGAGCGCGGATTATTTGCTAGAAAACATTATCGGGAAAGCGCCCGACGATGCGTGACATTGAAACTCGCATTCACTCGCCAAACTGCGCGAACACGATTGATGGGAAACTGGTTTGGGCGCCTGCCAAATCGCTTTGGTTTACGGCCCATCTGATTATCTGGCTGAGCCTTGGATTTACACATTTCAGCCTCAGTGCCGTCTTAGCATTTCTGACCCTTTCCATTCTCATTCTCTGCGGCGGGCACAGCCTCGGCATGCACCGCAAGCTTATTCATGATAGTTTTGACTGCCCACTCTGGCTCGCGCGTTTCGGGGCCTATCTGGGCACATTAGTGGGATTAGGTGGCCCCTTCACAATGATGCGCGCGCATGACCTACGCGACTGGGCACAGCGGCAAGAGCGGTGTCATCCGTTCTTTTCCCAGCACAGCTCTATCCTTCGGGATTGGTGGCTTCAAACCCATCTCCAATTAAAACTGACAAACGGGCCAGACCTCGTCTTTCCGGACAAACTGACGAAAGACCGTTTTATGATCTTTCTGCAACGCACAGTCTGGCTACAGCAAATTCCAGTGGCCCTAGTCCTGTATTGTCTCGGCGATTGGGGCTGGGTCGCATGGGGCATTAGCGGACGGATTGTTATCTCAATCACAGGGCATTGGCTCATCGGATGGTATGCCCATAATCACGGACCGCGAACATTTCACGTGCCGACCCACGGCGTCCAAGGGCATAATGTTCCGGGTCCAATGAAGTTGTTCGGCTTCATGACATTTGGAGAATGTTGGCATAGTAATCACCACGCTTTTCCTGAAAGCGCGCGCTTGGGATTGCACTCCGGCGAATTTGATCCGGGCTGGTGGATATTACGCGGGCTAGAAAAACTCGGCCTCGTTTGGAACCTCGTCACGCCAGATAGCATTCCGCCAGAAAAACATCACGCAGAGCCCCTCTTCCCAACGGATAAAAAACATGGCACATCCTCCGCTCAAGGAGAACAAAGA
>CAZSKH010000290.1:1370-3175 GCA_964607395.1 uncultured Algimonas sp. | reverse complement strand
GGCTGCCAATGGGCGAGGAAACGCTCAACGAAACGCGGACCGTCCAGTGGGACCATCTGGTGAAAGGCGCGGTCAGGCAGTCGGTCTGCCATGATTTTCGCAGATGTCATTGTCCCGCTCGTCACCAATATATGGAGCTTTGGGTCATCTTCCAGTAAGCGCCGGATGAGGGGGAGTAGCATTGAGGTTTCGCCGACGCTCGCGCCGTGCATCCAGATCAAAGTGCCAGGCGGTCGCGCCAGAGAGGCAATGCCCTTTCGCTCACCGACGCGGGTCTCATCCTCTTTTCCGGATTTCACGCGACGTTTCAGGATATAGCCCGCAAAGGGCTCTAGCAGGCGCATCAAGCGTTTATAGGCCCCGGCCCAGCTCATTTCGACTTCACCGGCGCCGGCTCCACTGCCGCGTGACCTAATTCAATATCTGCCTCGGCCAATAAGGTGTTCATCTCTGTCTCAATGTCTAGCCGAATAGTCTCCAGATCCGCATCGGATGTGCCAGCTGGAATGTCCACCGGTGTTCCCCAAAGGATAAGACCTTTGCCAAAAGGCTTAGGCAAAACGAAACGGTCCCAACTGTCGAATTGTTTACGGCGCGCGACGGAAAATGTGCAGGGCATCAGCGGCGCACCCGTGGCGCGGGCCAATCGTAGCGGGCCATCACCGAGGCGTTGCCGCGGTCCGCGCGGCCCGTCAGGCGTGATGACAACGCAGCCGCCAGAGCGCACAGCTGTCATAGCCGCCGCCGCCGCCGCATCGCCACCTTTGTCTTTACCTTTTTTCTTCGCGCTGCCGCGAATGGTTTTCAGGCCCAGTGCTTTGCAAGTCCCAGCCACAACCGCGCCATCGCGCGAGCGCGAAATCATCACAAAAGGGTCCAGCTCGTCTGCTTTCCAAGCTGCCGTTAGCATCAGAAAACGGGAATGCCAGGTCAGCGCGATGACACCGTGGCCGCTCCCCAAAATATGGGAGACCCTCTCAGCATAGCGAAACTCCCATTTCGTCGTGCGCTTCACGAGCCGCATATATTGCGCGACGGACCAACCGAGTGTGGATTGGACAGCTGGACGCCGCAAAAGACGTTTGAACACGTGCGGCCTCCCTGTTAGCCGTTTCAATATGACTGACCTAAGCGATACACCGCTGGACCTCAACAACCCGCGCCATAGGAAACAGGCTCGCCGAGAGCTGATGTGGGGCGATCACGGCTTTCTGCGCCTACGATTCCCAAATCGGCATGATTTGGGCGGCGGCATGTACCGCGAGAACCAGCCGTCGCCCGAGCGGATTGCGATGTTTGCCGAGGAAGGTATTAAAACCGTCCTGAACCTGCGCGGGACCTCGCCAAAAGGCTATTACCTGCTGGAAAAAGAAGCGTGTGAAAAACATGGGATCGCGTTGATCGATTTCCGCGTTTATTCGCGCGATGTGCATACGGTGGAGACAATAAAAGCGGCGCGAGATATGTTTGAGACTCTAGAATATCCCGCTGTCATGCACTGTAAATCCGGGGCAGACCGGACAGGCTTTATGGGCGTGCTCTATCGGCATTTTCATATGGGCGACACGATTGCCAAGGCGCTGGAGAGTGAATTGACGCTCAAGAAACTGCATGTGCGGCAAGGCAAAACAGGGATGCTGGATTATTTCTTTGAGGATTACCTCCGCTATGCGGAAAACCATGACATTGAATTTATGGACTGGGTCGAGACGGTCTATGATCCTGCTGACGTGAAAACGCGTTTCATGGACCAGTGGAGCGGCAATCCGATTACTGAGATCCTGCGGCGGGAGTAGGTATGACAG
>CAZSKH010000290.1:0-1360 GCA_964607395.1 uncultured Algimonas sp. | reverse complement strand
TAAGTATGTTGCAAAAGAGACTTCAGACAGGTGAGGCTCTCAATCTCCAGAGCTTTTTCGAGACGATAAATACGTCTGTCACTGAAATGGTCGAAAGTGGAAAATACGATAAACGCTAAGCCTTACCTATTTGAAAAGGACAGAACCTTCATGTTAGCAGCGACTGATGTTTTACGGCGGGAGTAGGTATGACAGCCCTTATTATTTTTCTTTTGCTGCTTTTTGTTTACCCGCTGATCGATTGGATTTGGTTTGATCGGGGAGACGCGGAAGAGCGGATTGAAAAAGATGAGAAATATTCGTTCAAAAAAATGAATAAAGAGATCAATAAACAGAAGAATATTTGTGAGTGAGCTCCTATGATGGCAATCGACATAGCAGAAATGACAAATTTACTACTTTTTTGGATTTTCTTATGGGGCAGTGCGCTTGTACTTTGTTGTCTTTCCGCCATGGCCGGAGCAGAGGATAGAGTCAAAAAAGATGAAAAATACTCATTTAGAAAATTATATGAAGATCGCGATCAGCAAACAGTCTGATCAGGTATCAGCCTGTCTCAACCCTGCATAAACCCCGCCGCGTTTACGCAGGCTCTCATCCGTGCCGCTCTCAACAACACGGCCGCCGTCAATCACGTAAATCATATCCGCGTTCTGTATCGTCGCCAGCCTATGCGCGATGACGAGGGTGGTTCGGCCTTGGCTTAATGTCTCGAGTGCAGCTTGCACTTTGGCCTCGCTTTCCGTGTCGAGGGCGGAGGTGGCTTCGTCCAGCAGCAGGATTGGCGCGTCGCGTAAAATGGCGCGCGCGATAGAAAGCCTTTGTCTCTGCCCGCCAGATAATCCGGCGCCATCTTCGCCTAAAACCGTGTCATACCCATTTGGCAATCTCGAGATAAACCCATCCGCATCAGCCGCTTTGGCGGCGCGGGTTATGGCGTCGCGGTCAGCGTCTAAATCTCCGAGCGCAATATTCGCTGCGATGGTGTCGTTGAATAGAACAGCCTCTTGCGAGACGACGGCGATTTGTTTTCTCAAACTGGCTTGGCTGACCTCCTTAACATCCTGACCGTCTATGCGGACGCTGCCGTCTGTGACATCATAGAGACGTGGGATGAGATGCATAATCGTGGATTTCCCGCCGCCGGATGGGCCGACGAGGGCGGTGGTTTTCCCCGCCGCTGCGGTTAGGTTCAGGCCCTCCAGAGCCTTAGTCCCATCGGGATAGACAAAGCCCACATTAATGAGGTCAATCTGACCGTCTTCAATATCCAAATCCGTTGTGATGATTGCATCGGTCAGCATGGGTTCTGTGTCGATGACTTCGAAAATACGGCCAACCGAACTGAGGCTTTCTTGGA
>CAZSKH010000289.1:0-3188 GCA_964607395.1 uncultured Algimonas sp. | reverse complement strand
TTGACATTCCATTCAATCAGCGGCGCGCCGAGGCCTTTTGAAATCTCATGCGCCAGCACGGTTTTCCCTGTGCCCGGTTCACCTTTGATGAGCAGAGGGCGCTCCAAGGTAATAGCCGCATTAACCGCCATTTTTAGGTCTTTGGTCGCAACGTAATTGTCTGTGCCTTCAAATCTGGCCATGTGCAGTCCTCTTCATTTCACGCAACTTCTATTGAAAGAAATTTCTATGGCAAGGGACGGCAAAGCATAACCGCCAAACACATTCAGGTGAGATACAGTTGAATTCTGCCAAAGTGTCTTGTGAGACTCACTTGGCGTAGTTATTACGCCGCCACACCGCGAATGCATGCACCGAGAAGACTCGGGCGTGATGGGACAGTCGCCAATTCATTGAACGGGGATGTTATGACCAAAAAAACCAAAAAACCTGTTAAACTTCCAAAGGGCTATGTGCCATCGGAAGACGAGAAATTCATGAACGCCAAGCAGCAGGAATATTTCCGCCAAAAGCTGATAGCCTGGAAAGCCGAGATCGCCGCGGAAACGCTCAATACGGTTGAGTATTTGAAGGGCGAGAGCGTCTCGCATCCTGATCCGGCGGATACAGCGGCGGCCAATGCAGATCGGCGGATGGAATTGCGCACGAAAGATCGTCTGCGCAAATTAACGAACCAGATCGATAAAGCCCTGCGCCGCATTGAAGACGGAACCTATGGTTATTGCGAGGAGACCGGCGATCCGATCCGTCTCAAGCGTTTGGACGCCCGTCCAATCGCTAAAAAATCTATCGAAGCTCAAGAAATGCACGAACGCGGCGAGCGTTTGAAAGCGAGCTAAAAAAATATCCGGCGAACGGCCGGATATCTAAAAGCTACATTCGACAATAAGGTGCTACCTAAGCTCGACTTTGAAGATTAAAGCGGCGTTCGCTGGAATGCCGCCGCCTTTGCCTAACTCGCCATATGCTAGCGCTGGCGGTATAAAGAGCGTCCATTCGTCACCGGGTTGCATAAGGTTCAAGGCTTCCTGCCAGCCTTCAATCAACTCACTCGGCTTGAGCTGTTCAGGCCGACCCCGGTCAAATGAGCTGTCAAACACTGTGCCGTCAATGAGTTGCCCTTCGTAATGAACGATGACCGTTTGGTCACTGTCATAACGCTTGCCGTCTGGATTGGGGCTGGCTTTATCAATGCGGTATTGCAAACCAGATTGTGTCGTAATGACATCCGCATTGCGCCGATTGGCATCTAGCCACGTCTCGGACGCTTCCAGAGCGCTGGCTAAGCGCTGCTCGAATGCGTCGCGGGCCGCCTTGGTTTGGATGTCATATTGACTATCTGCAACGGGTGGCGTGACGGGGTTAAAGGAGACCGGGGTCTCACTGCCGCCGCCGCCGCCGCAAGCGGAGAGGGCGAAGCCAGCGGTACTAATGAGGATAATTTTTTTTACTGAGCGCATCGGAGTTCCTTCGGGAATTTACAGTGAGTGAAGCAATTCCCATACCAAAGCCCCGTTTCGCTCTGTGAAACCTCAAATATTTCGGTCCTGATTTGAAAGACCATGCCATCCAACGGGCATGACCTAATACTGGCTCGAAAATTGCAACCCACATTCCAAAGAACCGGACCTTTAATATTTGGGAAGTGGCCTACACATGAAAAATTATAAGAAAATTGCGATCTTACTGGCGTGCGCGGCGTCCCTGACATCTGGGCAAGCCTTCGCGCAGATTGCCAATCCCAGCGTGACCATAACACAAACCAATGGTCAGCAGGTCTTTGAAGGTGATGGCGGTTATGATCAGATAGATTACGACGGTCGTTCCGCGGACTACACATTTATACGCAACGCTGATCGGTCTGTGTCAGTGACAAAACCGAACGGCGTGACGGATCTCCTGATTAACATCGACGGGTTTTGGTTCGACGGAGAGCAGAAATGGTATCCGATTGAAGATTTGGAAATTCCGGCTGGCTCTGGCCAAACCATCGTCGGGACCCCCAATAATTATGATCAAGTCGATTACCCCGGAAACGCCTCGGACTATGTATTTATCAGGAACGCGGATACGTCTGTTTCGGTGACCAAGCCGGGCGGAGACGTCGATACTCTGGTCAATATTGACGGCTTCTGGTTCTCCGGAGAATTTGCATGGTATCCAATTGGTGACCTCGTTCAGGCGGCGACTGGCAATCAAACCATTACCGGCGGGGCAGGTTACGATCAGGTCGATTATCCTGGCGATTCCGCAGATTACACTTTCACCCAAAATGCGAACGGATCGGTCAGCGTCGGGAAACCTAACGGTAGCACGGACACATTAATAAGCATTGATGGCTTCTGGTTCCAAGGCGAGGAAGCTTGGTATCCGATTGAATCGCTCCTGAGCCAAACAGGTCAAACCATTGTCGGTGGCACCGGATATGACCAAGTCGATTATGACGGATCTCGATCTGAGTATATCTTTGTCGAAAACGCAAACGGCACCGTCACCGTCAACCGACCGGGCGGCTTAATAGATACGCTCACGCGGATTGATGGTTTCTGGTTTAGAGGAGAAGAGGCTTGGTATTCGATCGAGGACATTTTTGACGGCGACACGGGGACGCTCATTAATGGCGTGATTACAGGGTCTAACGACGTCAATGATAACCTCACCGGAACAGCCGGAAACAACACCTTCTTCGTAGGCCGCGGCAATGACCTCATTAGGGGCCTCGCCGGACAAGATACGCTGCGGGTTGATGGGGATGTGTTTGAATGGACATATACCCAAGACGGCGGCACGCTGACGATGACCCATCCGACATGGGGCGTGAATACGCTCATCGGTATGGAGCGTATTTTCTCGCTCCGGTCCGGTGAGAATTTCACAATTAATCAAGCGATTGCGTCGACCAATGGCCTACCGGCTTTCCGCCTGGACAATGACAATGTCATCAACGGCACACCCGGTAATGATAATATTCCGAGCCAAACCGGCGTCCAAGGCTTCTATGGCGGTCTGGGGAATGACACCTACCAAGGCACAGGCAATTTCGAGCAAGTCAATTATGATGGTGCGCGCGCAGAATATACATTTGCCCAGCTTGCCAATGGGTCAATCCGCGTAAGTCACCCGATTTGGGGCACAGATACACTCGTCAATATTGACGGGGTCATCTTCACAGGCGTCGAACCCGGTGT
>CAZSKH010000288.1:0-3190 GCA_964607395.1 uncultured Algimonas sp. | reverse complement strand
GTGTACCGCCATGAGAGCGCATCCACTGGCACGCCCATGACATTTTCGGTTTTTGTGCCGGAAGGTGAGGGACCGTTTCCTGTCCTAACGTATCTGTCTGGTCTGACTTGCACCCATGCCAATGTGACGGAGAAGGGCGATTATCGCGCGGCCTGTGCGCAGCATAAAATTATCTTTGTTGCGCCGGATACATCGCCGCGGGGTGAGGGCGTAGCTGATGATGATGCCTATGATTTCGGCAAAGGCGCAGGATTTTATGTCGATGCGACGCAAGCGCCCTTTGCCGAGCATTATCAGATGAGCAGCTACATCGAGCGCGAACTGCCGGAATTAATTAAAGCGAATTTTCCTGCTGATATGTCTCGCCAAGGCATTACAGGGCATTCCATGGGCGGGCATGGGGCGCTGACCATTGGGTTGCGGCATTCAAGGACCTTTAAATCTGTGTCAGCCTTCGCGCCGATTTGCCATCCGTCGGATGTGCCTTGGGGTCAAAAAGCGCTGGCGGGATATTTAGGCGACGACCGTGCGGCATGGCGCCAATATGATGCGGTGAGCTTGATCGAAGACGGCGCGCGGGCGCAGCAGATCATGGTCGATCAAGGGACGGAAGATCAGTTCCTCGCCGAGCAATTACGACCCGAAATGTTAGAGGCAGCTTGCAAGGCGGCGGGGATAAAACTGACGCTACGGATGCAGGAAGGGTATGATCATTCCTATTATTTTATCTCAAGCTTTTTGGCGGAACATATTGCGTGGCACGCTGCCGCCCTAAAAAAATAAAAAGGAGCGTTAGCTGTCGAGGGCTTTGCGGTAGATCTTCTCAGCTTGCCCTGCGAGGAAACTGCGCGGCGCGAGTTTCGACAGAGCTGCAATGAGTTTATTTTGCGCGCCGGGTACAGAAAGGGCCGGCATTTTATCATAGGCGTCAATAGCGGATTTAGCGACAGTTTCAACGGGCGCTAGATCTTTCTCCAGCGCTTTCATAGACGGAATATCTGTCATTTCCGTCTTTATTCCACCGGGGGCAAAAACACTGACTTTGATGTTTTCATGTTTTAATTCCGCGCGAAGAGAGAGACCAAAATTCACCATAAAGGCTTTAGACCCCGCATAGACAGATTGATAGGGCACAGGCGTTAATCCGCCGAGGCTCGCGATAATTAAAATACGGCCTTCCGTCTGTTTGAGGTTCGGGAGCAAGCCTCGAATAAGCTGCACATTGGCGGTGACATTTGTCTGTATCAACGCTGCGTCAATTTCGAAATCGCCGGATAAAAATCGATCAGAAAATGTCACGCCTGCATTTAGAATAAGGCCGGAAAGGGAGGGCATATTTGCGCAAGCGGCGGCGATGTAATCTTTGGAGGCGAGGTCAAGCTGGAGGCCCTCAATGCCTGCATGGGTGTCTAACTCTGACAAGCGCTCGGCGCGGCGGCCGCTTGCGATAATCAGCTCCCCGCGTGAGGCCATTTGCAGCGCCATCTCCCGCCCAAGACCGGAGGTCGCGCCTGTAATCAGGATTTTCGAGGAGTCTGGCATCTTCAGATTGAACAGGCTTTTCAACCTCAAAGCAAGAGAGGGCCTTAGCCGCCGTGAACAAATTCGCTATCCTTATAGCCTTGGAAATAAAGCGCCGTTGTCAAATCCGTATGGTTAATGGCGCAATGCGCTGCCGCCGCGACGGCAGGTTTGGCGTAAAAGGCTACACCTAATCCGGCCGCCGTAATCATGGCGAGGTCATTCGCGCCGTCGCCAATGGCGATGGCTGCGGACGGACCGCCCAGATCGGCGCAATATTTTTCCAATGTCTGCCGCTTAGCATCGCGGCCTAAAATCGGGCGTCCAACATCTCCGATCAGGCGTTTACCATCGTCCAAAAGCGTATTGGCGTGATGGGCTTCAAACCCGCAGGCCTGCGCCACGCGCTCGGTGAAGAAGGTAAACCCACCGGAGACGATCACCGTTTTTGCGCCATTAGCTTTCATGGTTCGGCACAGAGTTGCAGCGCCTGCGTTCAAAACGATCCGTTCCCTAAAACAGGTTTCCAAGACAGATAGATTGAGCCCTTTCAGCAGCGCAACACGTTCCGTGAGCGCCGCTTCGAAATCCAGTTCTCCGCGCATGGCGCGTTCCGTGATGCCGCTGACATGGTCTTTCACTCCGGCAAAGTCTGCAAGCTCGTCAATACATTCCTGCCCGATGAGCGTGCTGTCCATATCGCAAATCAGGAGCGTTTTCTTTCGTCCCCGCGAGGGTTGAACGCACATATCAAAAGCCATGTGCAGCGGTTGTAAGGATTGCTTCAACGTATCAGCAGAACCTTGATAGGGAAATTCAATGGCTTTGCCGTGAGACAGAACCACGACGCAATCAGTGATGCCCAAAACTGTCACTATGGCATTGAGGGTGTCCGCATTGGCAACGGGAAGAACGATCGTTGCGATTTGGGAATCTGTCATGGGTCACGTCCTAAATATGAGCCGGAGAATCGGATTTCGATACGGGCCTCATGCCGCGTTGGCACGGTGTCGTCAAACCTAGGATGATGTTCCAAGGCCGATCTCCGTGATGACCTAGAAATAATTAAAAAAGACGAGGCGTGAGCCTCGTCAAGATAATTTTAATATGAGACCGACGTAGTCGTGCCGAACCCAGAGGGTGAGTTTGGTTGCGGTTTAGAATCCTTCGTAACGGACCTGGACTTTACCAGTGGCTTGATCACCGCCCATGGCTGCACTTCCGCCGAAGCTCCAGTTCGTGTTTCCGCGGATTGCAAGCGTAGCGCCGAAGCCGACTTCATCCCCAAACACGGCTGCGCCGCCCGCTGCTGACCATTTTGCATCTGGAGATAAATACATATCCGGCAAAGCTGCAACCGCTGCCAGACCGGATTCGACATCCTTTAGGCTCTCGAGAGATTTCTCGATGGCGGCTGTGTTGCTGTCGATCTTAGTGAAGGCTTGATCGATGAGGACTTTGTTGGACTGAATGGCCTTGGAGTTCACATCAATCGAGTCGCTGTTAACCGAGATTGCGTTGGCATTGAATGACGACACACTCTGCATCGCCACTGAGTTGCGGGATACCGGATGCGCGGGGTTGGCCGGCGCCGTCCTGATATTTGTGCCGATATTCTGGTTAGAAACGCCTGTCACCTGCGGCCCGTCCGCCAAGACTTGATCGTTGA